>QHOQ01000165.1:1720-7297 GCA_003219355.1 Verrucomicrobiota bacterium | reverse complement strand
CCACCGAAAATCCGCGAGCACGCGAAAGCCGGCCGCGAAATCTTTTAAGATGTCACGCACCTGTTGAGCCGCTTGTTTCGCTTCTTCTTTTGTTACCCGCCCAACAGCACTGATTATGACGAGGCGCTTGGATTTGTCGGCTTCAACTGAGTACATAATCCGAGCAGATTTTCTACGTTCGAATTTCTACCTACGAATTTCTACAATTTTTTGCATTACCTGGAAAAAGCCCAGGGAGATCAGCACCACCGCGAAAGTGCAGCTCGAGCCAATCAGGCAAAGTTTAATGAACAAGCCGAACTGAAGAAGAAGACTTGTCCGATATCGGTCGCGCTGTCGGGAACGCAGATCAATCTTAACGCGAAACTCGTCTCAAGCTGAATTCAGAATTTGCTGAACTCGGGCTCCTGATGTCTGCAGGTTCTTCGCGCTCAGGCGGCTTTTTTCGCTTTTTTCTTGCTCGCGATAATCGTCGGAAACGGCACGACCTGCGCAGCCTCGGCACTGCCGTTTTGACCAAAGGTGGACTCGTAGGTCAACTTCCTATTCGCGATCTCGGTTAACGCGATGTCGGCCGCGCGCAGCCCTGGGGCATATTCCACCAGCGCACGATGCCCGAGGCAAAGCTGTCGAACCCGTCGCGAGACCATGTTCACCAGAATTTGCTGATTAAGAATTACTTTGGAGGCAGCTTTCACGAGATCGGATTTCATAATAATATAAGAGTGAGGCGTCAGCGGCTTACGACGGTTTTTAACTTCCGAAGGATTGGGAACCTGATTGCTCTTACCCCTCTCCGAAATCCGAATCCCGAATTCCGAAATGCAGACGCTTGTCCGCACTATCGCTCAGAAAATCACTTCGGCAAATCCGGATTCTCCAATTTTGTCCTTCCGCCCTGGAACGAAAAGGCCATGATATCATTCATAGCTGATTGGCACTCGAACCTGCGACACCGTGCCCGGTTTGAAGCGCCACCTTTGAAAAGTTTTGATCGTGACATTGTCGAGAATCCCATCCCCGGTGCTTTCCGCCATCATCGCGGTGGTAACATTGCCGCTCGCAGTATCAATTTTCATTACACAAACGCCGCTCCCGGTGATATGGGCCCGCTTTGCTTGGTAGGGATACTCGGGGAGAGGTGCCCTGACCGCGATAGCTCTTGCAGCAGACATGGACATCAGGTCCATAACGGCACCGGAAGTTGCGTGCCTTTTTTCAACGGTTTTCTTTCGTGGTTCTGGGGCAGGTGTTGCCGCCTCTTCCGCAGTCGGCGTCTGCTCGGCGGCCGGAGCAGGCTTTGGATTTGGCGCGCCAGTTGAAATTTCCAGGCTCGGTTCTGGGGTTGGCTTTTTCGGGTGCGGGGTTGGCGTTGCCGCGAGCTTGTTTGGAAGGTCCTGAAGAGTTGCCGAGGTGGCATCTTGAGCTCGCGCTAACGGGCATGCAGCGAGCGCAACACTAGTGCACAGAACAGTGAGGAAGATTCCTCTACAGAGAATCATCGAGAAACTCTCCCTCTCGTCCCACTGACGTCAAATAACCGCTGCCTTCGCCTTCACTTTTCCAAAGGAAGTTTCGGGATCGCATTTTGTGATCTTAGATGCTCTTTACTGAACGGCCATGCCGAAGAAAACCAAAACTCGAAAGCCAGCCGGACGGATCGAGGTTCGCGAGTCGGGCGTGCATGGTCGCGGCGTTTACGCCACGCAGTTCATCCCCGAAGGCACCCGGATCATCGAATACACCGGGCAACGCGTCTCCTGGGAGAGCGCTCCCAACGACGAAAACGATCCGCACACATTCAATTTCGGCCTCGAAAGCGGCGAAGTAATCAATCCGGAGATCGGCGGCAATGATGCGCGCTGGATCAACCATTGCTGCGACCCAAACTGCGAAGCCATCGAGGAAGACGGCCGCGTCTTCATCTACGCGATGCGAGATATCGAACCGGGCCAGGAACTCTTTTACGATTACGCGTTGGAAATCGACGAACCGATCACCGAAGAATTAATGCAGGAGTTTGAATGCCATTGTGGCGCCGCACGCTGCCGCGGCACAATGCTCGAATTGAAATCAAAAAGGACGCGCCCGCGTGAGCGGCAACGCAGCTAGCGCACTTCGCGCAGGAAACCTGTAACGCCGCCCGACCCGCTCGGAGAAAGACGCGCTTCTGCACTCTGCGATCGATATTGAGATTAGGCCGCTCGGCATTTCCCCCTATGATTAACGTTATGAAACTTTTGCTCGTCATCATCTTCGCCACCACCCTCGCTTACGCAGCAGATGTCCCGATCACTCAAGAGGAACTTGTCCGTCGCACCCAGGAGCTTTACGACGCCATCGTGCCCGGCAACCAGGTCCCTTGGAAAAAATATTTCGCCGACGACTGCATCTTCTCCGACGAGAAAGGCCGCACCATGGACAAAACGAAACTGGTTGCCGACATCACACCCGTGCCAGCCGGATATTCCGGAGCGATTAAGATCGGCGATGTCCAAAGCCGAATTATCGGCGACGCCGCCGTCCTCAGCTACGACGCCAACGAAACTGAAACCATCTTCGGCCAAAATCTGACAGCGCGTTATCACATCACCGACACGTGGCTGCGACGAAATGACAACTGGCAGGTCATCGCCAGCCAGGCACACCGTTATTACGAAGACCCGGCCATAGGAAAAATCGATCCGAAAAAGTTCGGCGACTTCATCGGTATCTACGAGCTTGCGCCTGGACAAACAAGATCGGTTACCGCCGAGGGCGAAAACTTATTCGTCGAACGCAAAGGCAAGAAGGAACAACTAAACAAAAAGGAACAACTGTTCCCCGAAACTTCCGATCTCTTCTTCCGCAAAGGGGTCGAAGGCCGAATCCTCTTCCGTTACGACGTCAACGGAAAGGTCGACGTTCTCGTTGACCGCCGAAACAACGAAGACGTTGTCTGGCGCAAAACAAAATAAATTTCGCGGGCCGCCTTTTTCTCCTCCCGCGTCCCTAAGTCTTAATTTTTAATTCTTAACTGCCCTCATGATCACCGAACGCGACATTACCGTCTGGATAATCTCCGCACTTCTGGCGATCGGCATCGGCTGGAGCCGTTATGCGAAATGGAAAACCCGCGACAAGATCGTGCGCGAACTAGCGGCAATGGATCCGGATCGTCGGGAGAAAATGCTCGGCCGTATGAACCCGAAGCTCGCGATGGAAATGCGCGAGCAGTTAATGAAACGCTTTCGGATTATGAGCTGAGTTCTGAAGGAACAGGCGTCTTTGCCCTTGACAGGAATATGCTCGCTGACTCACGATCAGCACCGCGCTCGCCTAGCATTCCAACAATGGAGGACAACCATGTTTAAGTTCCGAATTCTTGCTGCAGCGATTCTCATCGGTATCGCAGCAGTCTTTCTCTCGACCTCGTTTGTTTGGGCAAAGCCGCCGCTTACTTCGGCCCAAAAAAAAGCAAAGGACAAATGTATAGGCAAATTTATCGATGATTATGTTAACTGCATAAACGCTCATCCTGACCTGTCGATAAATGACTGCGCGAAGGCGGCCTATTCCGGTTACCAGGTCTGTCTGAAATCCGCAGGTATCTCGCTTGCCGAAAATCCACCGCCGCCGCTACCGAAACACCCGCGAACTGAGGCTCCAAAGCCAAGTGGGGTTAGTCCGGGATCACCAAGCCCGGGTAAAATAAGACCACGCACGGAAGCATTGACAGGTCCAGCCGTTGCTAATCCATCACCGACTCCCACGCCAACGCCCACCCCAACCCCCTCGCCGACGAAAGCAGCGAGTCCCACTCCCGGTAGCGACCGGAGCTGATCCGTCGCGCGGCACAGCTTTCGCCTGTCCTCTGCCCTCGTCCGATGTTGGACGTTGGGCTGCCGGGCTCCGGTTTCTGATGTCGTCCTCGCCTTTTGAAATAATCGTCCCGGTCGTTGCAGCCGACATCGACGAGCAAAATCACGTTAACAACACCGTTTACCTGCGGTGGGTCCAGGATGTCGCAACCGCACATTGGCGAGCAATCGCTGGCCGCGAAGCACAAGATACAATTGGCTGGATCGCGTTGCGCCACGAGATCGAGTACAAAGCGCCGGCCACGCTCGGTGACGAGGTTGTGCTTCGCACATGGGTGGGCACAGCCACTCGGCTCACCTTCGAACGCTTCACCGAAATCCGGCGCAAGAGCGATGGTCGACTCTTGTCGCAAGCGCGCACGCTCTGGTGTCCTATCAATGCTCAAACTGGCCGGCCGATGCGCGTCTCAGCAGAAGTGCGCGCCCAATTTTCCACCTGAGCTACAGAGGAACGTTAGAACTCTCTAATTTTCCTTAGGCCCCAAATAGAGCATCTGCTTCGTTCCGCCCGCGTCGTTGGAATCTGGTCGCTCCTCGATCAGTTCCTCTGGCAGAACGGTGTGAAAGGAAACCACCACCCAATCACGGCCCTTCGGCACCACAACTTGATGCCAGACGTTTCGAGGAATCGAAATCCAACGCCGTTCCAGTGCCGCGTCCGGGTCGCTGACCAAAAAATTGGACTGCCACTCGCCCTCGCCGCCGTCCGCCGGTCCAGCTCGGACTTGCATATCTCCGGCCGCTTCGAACGACATCATCCGTTGATGACTGTTCGGATGGCGTTCTGCTCCAGTAGTCGCGCCTGCGCGCAGGACGAAAACCCAGCTGGAGCGAATCCCCGACGGCAACGCGCCACCGTAAATCGTTAGGGGAATCGGCTCCCAAGTCATCTGCGCCTTGTTTCGCGCCAGCTGCGTGCGAACGCGCTCGACAATCGGATAAATCTGCGCGCGGATTTCCTCTGATCCGACAACCGCGTCCAGCCTTTCTAAGAATGATCTCTCTTCTGCAGTCATGTCCTGCTTTCAAAACTAAGTTTTCTTCATTTTGCATACTTCGTTCTTACTTCAGTCTGTTTCGTCTTCCCAATTCTTAGTTCATCCTTCTACATTCATCCTCATTCTTAATTCTTAATTTTTAACTCTTACTTTTTGAATCAGATCGTTAAAAATCTCGTTTTTGGAATCGGCGGTACCCTGCCGTTCCTTGCTCTGGTCATTTGGGGTTGGGGCGATTGGACAACTTTCTTTGCCAATCCGGCACGCGTCGGTCTCATCATTCTCACCTTGGCCGGCGCAATCGCCTACGCCTTTTCCGGAAGCAGCAGTCTCGGAATCGGCCGGCAAGAAGATCCAGGCAGTCGCTGGATTTTTATTCCGTTGATTATCATCGCTATCGCGTTCGCGTGGCTGCCACCGCATCTCGATCGTCTCAACCGTTGGTCGATCGACGGCGACGCTGTCCGCTACCTCGGACTGTTCATCACCACCATTGGCGGATTCGTGCGCGTCGCCACCGTCTTTGAGCTTGGCCACCGGTTCAGCATCTTTGTCGCGGTGCAACCGGACCACCGCCTGAAAACCGACGGCTTTTACCGTTTTGTCCGGCACCCGAGCTATCTCGGAGCATTACTCGCGATGGTGGGTTGGGCGCTCGTCTTTCGCAGCATCATTGGTCTGCTCTTAACCGCTGCGATGTGCGTCCCCATCATTGCGCG
>QHOQ01000165.1:0-1683 GCA_003219355.1 Verrucomicrobiota bacterium | reverse complement strand
ATGCACCCGCTGGCGCTTATTGCCCTTCATCTACTGACGACCAGCCGATCACTCGTCACTTCCTAATTTTTAATTCTTAATTCCAAGCTGCCTTGTGACTTCCCTGGCGCGCCGTTATTTTATTCGATGGGATACGTTCGTAAAATTCCACTCCCAAGTGAGACCGTTATCAGGCGAAAAAGCCTGGCTCCATACGGGATTATCTTTATCGGTTTTGTCCCACACAAACACCACTAATATCGGTTTGCCTTGAAAAACGTCTTTACCATAGAATGTCCCGATATTGCCTTCGAAGGAGCCTACAACAGGCGGGTCCATTATACCTGTGTTACTAGGAACCCAATAAAGGCTCCATAGTCTTGTTTTTGGGTTAAACAATCGAAGTGTCAGTCCTTCAAAGGGTTTTCCATCCAATGTGGACTTATAAATATCGGTATTACCTATGCCATTTAATATCATGCCGAAGTTTTCATCGGTCGATTCAAACTCCTCCCATTCGGTGCAATTATTCAACCGTGTCTTCAGTTTTTTATTATGCATGGTCCACTTACCGGCTAAAAAATCGAAGTCATGTTGTGAAGAAGCCTTGGAGGGGACAATCTCAAGCTCTCCGGTGGAAGTAATTTTGGCATTAGTCAGGATCGGTTCCTTTGGCCAAACAGTCTGCGCTTGAGTCAACGAAATCGGGAGCGGAAGTAGAATCAGGAAGGCGAGACCTTTCCAGGTGTTTTGAATAGGTTTCATTGGTTTTGTTTTTGTTAAATTATTCATTGCCCTAAGATGAGTATGGCAAGGCAAATTATAACTTTACTCTGCAAGATATTGATCGAGTCAGGAAACTAGGAAGCTATGAATGAGACAAAGCATAATCACGAGCACCACGGCGGCCATGATCATCGTCCTCGCTGGAAGCGAGTGCACCACAGTTGGATTTTTTGGGTCGCCGTGTTTCTGATGCTGCTTGCAATGATCACCTACGTGATGACCGGCGATCTGTCTTGGGGCCTGCGTCGCCAGCCAAAACAACCACCACCGAGCGCCACCGGAAGGTAAGACCTGGCGCTGCCGCCATCTCAAAGTTTTTCTCGGAAATAAAAAGAGCCGCATGATGGAACACATCACGCGGCTCTCTAAATGGCTCTGATCAGTTACGATATGCCGAGCGTGGCAAGAGTCGGCTCATCGATTGTCGATGTGACCTCCAATCCGTTGTCGGCTTGGAAGGCTGCGATGGCCTCCCGGGTCATCGGTCCAAGGACACCATCGATCGGTCCCTCGTAATAACCGTCGCGCTGCAGTTGCGCCTGAGCATCGGCAATTACCTGGTCGGGGGCCAATCCGTTGTAAGCGTAGATTGGGCCGTCGTATGGATAATAAGCCTCCGCATCATAACCCCATGCCGGGTACCAGTAACCCGCATTCCAGTAATACCAGCCGCCGTTCACGAAGACGATCCGATCGTAATGGCTTCTCCACCAATCGCGATCGTGCCATTGCCTCTGGTAATCGCGGACCCCCGCATACTGCCGGCCGCCATAAACGCCACCGCGGAAGTTATTATTCGTCGTCACATAACCTTGACGATTGACATCAAAGTTTCTTGTCCGATTGATCGCCAAGTTTCGGTCGCGATTGACAGCCACGTTGCTTCGCGTGCCAATGTATCGATTGCTCGACAAATTT
>QHOQ01000164.1 GCA_003219355.1 Verrucomicrobiota bacterium | reverse complement strand
GAATCTGAAACTGTACAAGGAGAAAGAGCTTTTGCTCGAAACAGACGCCAAATTGAGCAAGCGCAGTCCGCTGGTGATCAAAGGGCCGCAGATTGGAAGTGGACAACTACTATTGGTATTGGTGGTTCAGTAAGCGGTAGCAGGAGGGCAGGGGATCACTATCGAGGCAGCCTTGTCACCTGCTTGGGATAACAGCGCAGCTGACACGCTTGCCATTGCAGAATCCTTCCTGTTTGCGGATGCAGGATTCGTTACGCTTCGTTTAGTGACAACATGCGCGCCTTGCGTCCTTTCTTTCTTTATCACGTTTTGATGTTTGTCCCGCTCATGCACGCAGAAAAACCTTTCGAGTTTACAAGAACACCAGGAAAACTGCCGAAAGAGGTTTTCCCGATAGAATATTCCGTTCGGTTTGTCCCCGACATCGACAAGTTCGCGTTCACTGGAAGCGAAACAGTGAAGCTGGGCGCTCACAAACCCGTTCGTCAGCTAATCCTGAATGCGCTCGAGCTCAAAATCACAGGCGCCTCTATCGATGGCAAAGCGTTGCCACAATCCGCTATGAAAACCGACGAGAAGAACGAGCTGCTCACGTTGGCCTTGCCGTCCCAACTTGCAGCCGGCCATCACACACTTGCGCTTAGCTTTTCAGGCAAGATCAATCAACAAGGCCAGGGCCTTTTTTACATGGGCTATCAGGAACAAGGCACAGGCGCGAAAAGGATCGCTCTCGGCACGCAGTTCGAAGCCACCGATGCGCGACGTCTCTTTCCATGTTGGGACGAGCCAAGTTTTCGTGCGCGCTTTCAACTGACGGCAGTAGTGCCGGAAAACTGGCTTGCGGTGTCAAACATGCCGATTCAGAGCCAGAAAAAGGTCTCGCATGGAAAGGAGATACGTTTTGGCACTACTCCGTCGATGTCGAGTTATCTCCATGTTTTCGTCGCTGGCGAATTGGATCTCATCGAATCCCGAAGTGGACCCACCCAACTCCGTGTCATCGCCACGAAAGGCAAAGCCGAGATGGGCCGGTATGCACTCGACGCAACGGCCCAGATTCTCCAGTACTACAACGATTATTTCGGTGTCGCCTATCCGCTGCCGAAGCTGGATCAAATCGCACTACCCGGCGGCTTTGGCGGGGCCATGGAAAACTGGGGAGGGATTACGTATTACGAGTCGGTGTTGCTTTTCGATCCCGAAAAATCTTCAGCAGCAACGCGACAGCACATCTATGAAGTCATCGCGCACGAGACCGCCCACCAATGGTTCGGCGATCTCGTGACAATGGGATGGTGGGACAATCTCTGGCTCAATGAAGGGTTTGCTTCGTGGATGGGGAGCAAATGCACGGCGCAGTTCAATCCGCAATGGGAAGTCTGGTTGGAGAAAAATATTCCTCGCGACCCGACGCGACGCACCGGTATTTCCAAGGAATTGGAAATGGAGGACGACGCAAGATCGACAACGCACCCGATCCAGCAACCGATCGCGAACGAAGCGGAAGCAAACAGCGCCTTTGACGACATCACCTACCGTAAAGGCCAGGCGTTTCTGCTAATGCTCGAGAGTTTTTTGGGCGAAGATGTTTTCCGCGAGGGCATTCGTCGATATATCGCCGCGCATAAATATTCGAATTCGACCACGGCAGATCTGTGGAATGCGCTAGGCGATGCGTCCGGTAAACCGGTTGGAGAAATCGCAGCGGCCTGGACCGAGCAGCCCGGATTTCCGGTGGTCAAGGTCAAACGGGACGGCGAGGACGTTTCGCTTACGCAGGAAAGGTTCACCACTCATTTTTCAAGCGCGCCCGCGCTACAATGGAAGATTCCGCTCACGTATCGAGTTGCCGGCGACGCCAACCCTCAAAGCCGTCTGATGACAGAAAAGATTGACAAGCTCCAAAACATTCCGGTCGATCGCGCCCTTAAAGTGAATGAAGACGGCGCCGGAAATTATCGCGTCGAATATGACGAGCCGTCATGGAAACTCCTGTTCGACGCGTTGCCAAAGTTAAGCGTGGCGGATCGCGTAAATTTGCTGGGGGACGCATGGGCTTTTGTGCAAGCGAACCGCGCCCCTCTCTCAACCTATTTTGATCTTATTGAAAGACTGCCCGCTGGAGTCGAGTTGGCCGAACGCGAGCAAATAATCAACGCGTTCGATTATATCAGCCGTTTGCTCGTCGGAAATCCCTCGCGCGGAAAATTCCAAAGTTATGCCCGTTCAATTTTGCGGCCAACTTTTGACTTGCTTGGCTGGGAGCCAAAAAAAGATGAAACGCCACGCACAGCGCTTCTGCGTGCAAGCTTGATCGACGCGCTTGGCGATCTGGACGACCAGGAAATCGTTGCCGGCTGTCGCGAACGGTTTCAGAAGTACATTGTCGATCCTGCATCGGTCGCGCCGGACTTGCGGCCATCCATTTTTCGGATCGTCGGCCGCTACACAGGCGACGCTAGTTGGAATAAATTGCATGAACTTGGCCTAAAGACGACGAGCACCGAAGAAAAGCAAAATTACTACGATGCGTTGGCTGCGGCGACCGATCCCAAACTCGCCGCCCAAACTCTGCAAATTTCGCTGACAGATGAATTGCCAACGAGCCGCGCGGTTTTTCTTGTGGCAAAAGTCGCCCGCGACAGTGAGCATCCTGATCTTGCGTGGAATTTTGCTAAAGCGAACATGAAAGCGCTGCTCGCGAAGACCGACGCGTTGGGGGTTAATAGGTACGCGCCAAGCCTGTTCACTTTCTTCTCGGACCAATCGCGTGCTGATGAATTAAAGGCTTACGCAAAAACGAATTTGCCTGCGGCAAGTGCAAAGGAAGTGGCCAAAGCCGTGGACGAAGTGGAGTTTCGAGCCGAATTTAAGCGCCGACTCGCAAATCAGCTAACCCAGCTGGATGATAATCAACGCCAGCTCGAATAGCCAAACGAATGCTACGCCCTCGTTTGGCCTTGTTCGGCCTCTGGTGTAATCAATAACCGCATCGGTATCATTGAAGATTCGTGGAAACCGTGGCGCCTGAAAAACTCTTGCGCCAGGTTTTCCGGGCGATCGGTCAGCAAGGTGATGCGGAGGAAATTTTTCTGCCGCGCAAAATCGATCGCGTGTTGCAGCAGTTTTGAACCGTAACCGTGAGCCTGGTATTGTTTGTGGACGACTAGGTCCTCGAGCAGAATGACGAAGCCGCCTTCGGCTGTGCTGATTGTAAAGAGCAAGTTGATCATGCCGACGATGGCTCCGTCGCGTCGCAGCACAAAAACGCGTCCGCGGCTTGGTTGCTCGAAAATCAAGCGCAGGCCACGAAGCTGTTTCTCTTTGTCAGGCCGAAAATCGCTCTCCTGAGCAAACAATTCGCCGAGCATTTGTGATAATTCGTCCAAGTCGGCTTCGGTTGCTGGCTCGATCACGACGTTTTCGCTCATTGTTTGCATCGCTTATTTCAAAAATTTGGGGTGGTGGCAATCCTGGAGTGAAAGGTCGACAATCACATCGCGGTGGCCGATTGACAATGCCGCGTCCATTCCTACTGTAACCGCTCTCAAAACGCGCCGAAATTATTTCCCGGTTTTATGAAACGGACTTACCAGCCATCGAAGCGAACGCGCAAACGCCAGCATGGATTTCGTGCGCGTATGAAGACAAAGGCCGGCCGCGCCACGCTGGCGCGTCGGCGGCAACGCGGTCGCAAACGCCTGCTCCCAAAAGGCGTCGAGAGACACTACGCGCGCCATACGCAGGCGTAATTTTTCGCATTGCCAAGGCTCTTAAAGTTTCGAGATTCGAAATCCGAGACTAATTCGCACCGTTAGCTCAATTGGCAGAGCAAGTGACTCTTAATCACTGGGTTGCAGGTTCGATTCCTGCACGGTGCAAACCGCTCAATTCGCATCGACATATTTTTGCGCGATCGGCATCCGACGGCCAACGCCGAACGCGCGGCTTGTCACTTTCAGACCGGGCGCGGCCTGCTCCCTTTTGTACTCGTTTAGATCGACGCGCCGCTGCACCCAACGGACCGTCTTTTCGTCAAATCCATGGGTGATAATGTCGCGTGCGCTCAAATTTTCCTCCACATAAAGCCGTAGAATCTCATCGAGAATCTCGTAGGGCGGAAGGACGTCCTGATCGGTTTGATTCGGCTTCAACTCCGCGCTTGGGGCCTTTTCGATGATCGATCCTGGGATGATTTCGCGCCTGTCGCCTGATCGCGACGAATGGTCGGAGTTGATCCAGTGTGCCAGCTCGTAAACCATCATTTTCGGCACATCGCTGATCACCGCGAGTCCACCGGCCATGTCGCCGTACATTGTGCAGTAACCGACCGCGAGTTCGCTTTTGTTTCCAGTGGTGAGCAGCAGATGGCCGAACTTGTTTGAAAGCGCCATCAGCGTCATCGCCCGCAAGCGCGGCTGCATGTTTTCCTCGGTCTCGTTTTCCGGGCGTCTCCTGAAAATTTCCGCAAACTGCGACTTAAAAGCAGTGAACGCATCAGTTATCGGAATCTCGAGAAATTTGATTCCAAGATTTCGGGCGAGTGCGCGAGCGTCGTCGATACTGCCGCGCGACGAGTACGGGCTGGGCATGGAAACACCGGTCACATTTTTCGCTCCTAGCGCATCCACTGCGATGACAGCAGTGACGGCAGAATCGACTCCGCCGCTCAGGCCGATCACCGCAGAACGAAAGTTGCATTTGCGGAAATAATCACGAACTCCCAACGAAAGGGC
>QHOQ01000163.1 GCA_003219355.1 Verrucomicrobiota bacterium | reverse complement strand
GGATACTTGCCGCCCCACGCATTGTAATCCCAATCGACAATCGCGAGGCGCGGATCGACATCGCGCGTGAGAAAAATCGGTCCGTGATCGCGGCACCACGGCTCGTTCGTCGGAATCCGATAGAACGTAACGCGTTCCATCGATAATCCATTCAAGACTGCACGCGCCTCGGCTTCGTGTGCGCCGTTGCAGACGTTGATACAGACTTGCTCGGACTCGATGAGCGCCTCTACCATCGCGCGCAAAGCCGGCAGAACGCGATCGAACGAACCAGGGAAACTGATTCCTTCCCGCCGGGGCCAGGAGAGCCAGGTAGCGGCATGCGGCTCCCATTCCGCCGGCATGCGGTACCGGAGCGCGGCCGGAGTTTTCAGAAGTGCAGCCATTGAACGGCAAACGTTCAACAGCTTGCCCTGAGCGCAAGCTGGGACAGGACCCAACACACTTTCAAAGTGCGGCAACTTGTCCGCGCGTTAGCGCCGCAATTAACTAGGGCCGGGTGGAAAACTCGGTGTGCCAGGCTTGTAAATCGCACCAACAATCGCCCCGACGATGATCATTTCGATGAGACCGCCGACGCTGCCGTAAACGATCAACTTTCCCGGAAAGGGCTGGATCGCGTAAATGCCCATACGCATGCCGATCGCTGCGATTTCCAACAGAATACCAAGGCGGATTCCCGCGATTACACCGCCGCCGGCGAAACCGCTCGCATAGATCATCACGAACGCGAAGACCACCAGCGCCTGGCCGATGATGATCCAGTGAAACAAGCCCATCATTTCAGTTTGCGACCGCCAGAGATTTGGTGTTTGCGCGTAGATATCTTTCAGCAGCACCCCGTTAAGGAGCCATCCCCAGAAAAAGATAAAAATGTATACTGCCAGGAACGCTACGACGAACCGCTTCATGAATTTTAGAATCTAGGTCGTCGCAGGTGAGCTGGGTTTATAGATTGCGCCAATGATTGCACCGGCAATCGCGAACATGATTAAGTCTCCCACAATCCAGCCACCGAGAATTTTCGTCGTTAGCGGCTGGACGGCGTAGATGATGAAATTGTTGCCGATATAAACCAGCGCCACCAAAATGCCCAAGCCTGCGCACGCGCCTGCGCCACCTCCGGGAACAAATTTCGCGCACAGCAGTGTAAGAAAGAACGCCATCACGATGTGGCCAAAAATCAGCCACGGAAAATAGTTGCCAAAGTCTGCTTCGGGCCGCCAAAGCAAGGGCACTTCATTATGGATGTCATGCATAAGATGTCCGTACCAGACGAATCCAAACGCAAAGAGAAAAACAAAGGCTGTGATGAATGCGATGAAGAATTTTTTCCAGTTCATAATTTTTTCTGTTGAGGTTTCGCTAACTCCCAAATCGCCCTGGCACGTTCATTGCCAAATGGTGGCTTGCATGTCGATATAAATTGCAGCTGCCGTGTTCTTTCGGCACTACACTAAGGCTACCGCGACGTAACTGCGGTCCTTGGATTCAATGTTCAACCCGAGCTCGCGCAGCAAGCTCAAATCGAGATCTACTTCCGGGTTTTTTGCGGTCAGAAGTTTGTCGCCAAAGAAAATTGAATTTGCGCCAGCAAAGAAGCATAGCGCTTGGCCTTCGCGCGAGATTCGGGTGCGACCCGCCGCGAGTCGCACCCGCGCGTTCGGCAATGCGATCCGCGCGACCGCGATCAGCCGAACCAGTTCAAAAATATCAACCGCAGGTTGGTCGGCCAACGGCGTGCCCGGCATCGCCATCAAACAATTAATCGGCACGCTTTCCGGGGGTGGATCGAGGTTGCTCAGAACTTCGAGCGTGCGCAGACGATCATTTTCCGATTCGCCCATGCCGATGATCCCGCCGCAACAAACTGACATCCCACTCTCCTGCACGGCAGCAATCGTATTCAACCGATCGTTAAAAGTATGTGTGCTCACAATCTCCGGATAAAACTCGGGCGAAGTGTCGACATTGTGATTGTAAGCGGTGACCCCCGCAGCCTTGAGTTTACGCGCTTCGGCCGGTCCAATCTCACCGAGCGTGACGCACACTTCCATGCCGAGCTGGCTCACTTCCCGCACGATCTCGAGAACGCGCTCGAATTTTTCCGAGCCGTCACGTACGCCCCGCCAGGCGGCACCCATGCAGAATCGGGTCGCGCCTTGTGCGCGGGCTCGTTTTGCCGCGGCAGCAATCGTTTCGATCGACAATAACTCCTCGCGTTCGATGCCCGTGGAATAATGCGACGATTGCGCGCAGTAAGCGCAATCTTCGCTGCAGCCGCCGGTCTTGATGCTGAGCAAACTGCAACGCTGCACCTCATCGCCGCTCCAACGCTCAAGATGCACAGCCCGGCTTTGCGAAATTAAATCGAAGAGCGGCTGATGATAGAAGGCGGTCAGTTGATCAAACTTCATCGCGTGGCCGCGATGTTAAATCGAAAATCGAAAATCGAAAATCGAAATTAATTGACTCGCTCGCCTCGCGCTCGCTCGCCCTCTCGGGCTTGCCCGTCCATTTTCGCGACTTCCCCAGCCGCTCAATTGACCCACTTGCCGTTTTCGGAAGTGAGGATCGGCAATTCCTCCATCATGAACTGCGTCTTGCCAATGGCGCCGACCATGTGCGTGCCGGTGGCGGCGTGCCATTTCTTCGACATCTCCTCGCCGGTGTGACAGCCCCAGCTTTTGACATATGCGCCGTAAGCAAAATCGGTCCGCTGGATTTTGGATAGATCGTTCTCGTGTAGCCACGATTTCGACGCGCTGTCGAGCACGTTGCTGTAGTCAAACATGAAACAGGCGCGGTTGGAATGCCCGAAATATTCGAACCCGGCGATCTTGGTCTGGCTTCGCGCCTGACCGGTGTTCAAATAATTGATCACCTCGGAGCCGGCGTGAAAATAAACAATATTGAGATGATATTTCTCGCCGACCGAATTGATAAAGCCGATCAAATCCTGGTGCTCTTGCTGGGCGCGATCGAGGTAGCCCTGTTTGTAGACGAGCCAGGTGATCAACGCATCGGGGCCGAGCTGGCTGCGCAATTGCTCCGTGCGCAATCGTGCGGCCCGAACAAAGTTTGCCCACCAATGATCGTGCGGATAAGTCTTGTAGTGTTCCCATTGATAAAGAGATGGCCCGCCCACGACGATGATCCACTCCGTGTTCTTGGCGAAAGCACTCCCGCCAAGCACGAGCGTGAATAAGAGCACGAGTAAGAGAGAGAATCGGCGCATAATACTTATTGGCGGGAACACTATTTATGCGGGACACGAAAATCCGCAAGTGGACGTAGCGGCGGTTCACCGAACCGCCTCCGTGTGTGCGTCGTAATCCGCCGGGCGATTGAGGTCAATCGCCCTATCATTGCGGCTCGATCTCCCCGTGGACGAGGTCTTGCCAGATCTGCCGTTTTCGAATGAGCGCAAACTTGTTGCCATGCACAAGCGCTTCAGCTGGCAACGGCCGCGAATTGTAATTCGAGGCCATCACAAATCCGTAAGCACCCGCGCTCATGATCGCGAGGAGATCACCTTCCCGCACTTCCGGCATTTCGCGATCCAGCGCAAAAAAATCACCGCTCTCGCAAACCGGTCCGACGATGTCGATCGTCTCCGTCTTGCTCTTACTCTCATTTTTACTCACGCTCTTGCTCTTCCTTGACTGGAAGCTGACAGCTTCCCCTACAGCTACAGCCCGCGGTTCTTTGACCGGCACAATCTCATGATAACTGTGGTAAAGCGCTGGCCGAATCAGATCGTTCATACCCGCATCGACAATTGCGAATTTCTTTGCACCCGTCCGTTTGATGTAACGGACCCGCGTCAGCAAAACGCCAGCGTTTCCGACCAGCAGCCGTCCCGGCTCGAGCAGAATCCGCAGCTTCAATTCGCGGAGCGACGGCGAGATTGCATCGATATATTGCCGGATCGACAAGCTCTTGCTCTTGTGCACTCTCGAATCCCACCATTCCTTGGCGCCGCTCTCAAATGACGATTCGTAAACGATCCCGAGTCCGCCACCGACACTGAAAAACTTGATCCCGTATTTCGATTTCAGGTCGCGCACAATTGGCACGACTTTGTTGATCGCATCCGCGAAGGGCGCAGCCTCCGTGATTTGCGAGCCGATGTGCATCTGCATGCCGACGATGTCGATATTGCGCATCTCCGCAGCGCGCTCGTAAACCGCGGCGATCCGATCAAGCGCAATGCCGAACTTATTCTCGTGTGAGCCGGTCGAGATGTAATCGTGTGTGTGTGGATCGACATCGGGATTGGCGCGCAGGGCGACCGGCGCACGCAAATTTTTCGCGGCAGCAATCTTGTCGATATAATCCAGCTCCGCCTCGCTCTCGACGTTGAAACTGTAAACACGCTCCTCGAGGGCATATTCGATTTCTTCACGCGATTTCCCGACACCGGCGAACGTGCAGCGCGCGGGATCACCACCGGCCGCGAGGACCCGATAAAGTTCGCCACCGGAAACGATGTCAAAACCCGCGCCCGCTTCGGCGAGTAACTTAAGAATCGCGCGATTCGAGTTCGCTTTAACCGCGTAACCGATCAGATGATCGAGCGGCGCCAGTGCAGCATCGAGCCGATGGTAATGATCGAGAATCGTGCCCGCGCTGTAAACATACAGCGGGGTTCCAAACTTTTCTGCGACGCGCCCAAGATCAACATCCTCGCAGTTAAGCTGGCCGTTGCGATAACGAAACGAGTGCACGCGAGAAAGTGTAGCGGCGGTTGTGCCCACCGCCGAATTAAAGCGGCAAAAAATTTGTAGGGCGTCTGCGCCAGACGCCGCGGCGTTTCACAGAAACCCTCTACAACCTTTGCCACTATTGAAAATCGCGTAGCTTTGGAATCGATGCATCGTTCGGATCATTCGCGCTTTCAGCAGGCACACGACTTCGTTCCCGATTTTTCCAGGGCGGAACGGCGCACCCGCATCGTAATCGGAATCACGGCGTTGATGATGGTCCTCGAGATCACCGTAGGTTTGATGTCGCATTCGATGGCGTTGCTGGCCGATGGCTGGCACATGAGCACGCATGTAATTGCGTTCCTCATCACCGCGGTGGCCTACTATCTCGCGCGAAGGCATGCCTCGAACGTACGGTTCAGTTTCGGCACCGGAAAAATCGGTGTGCTCGGCGGTTTCGCGAGCGCTGTGGTGCTCTCAGTCGTCGCGGTGCTGATGGCCGGCGAATCGGCGCGTCGGTTATTCACTCCGTTGACCATTCATTTTAATGAAGCTATCGGCATCGCCTGCCTGGGGTTGTCGGTGAATTTGGGCTGCGCGTTTTTGCTCAAGGATGACCATCATTCTGAAGGTCACAGCCATGGCACTGCATATCATCACGACTTGAATCTTCGCGCGGCATATCTGCACGTACTCGCAGACGCGTTCACG
>QHOQ01000162.1 GCA_003219355.1 Verrucomicrobiota bacterium | reverse complement strand
ACGACAGCGGTGACGGAATCTGGCCGGCTGTAGAAAGAAGGAATTGCGGGCAGAATAATCGACCCCGCCTCGATCACGGTCACGACGTTGCGCGCGTGAATCAAATTCCACGGCGTCTCGCGTGGAACGAGAATTAACTTTCGGCGTTCCTTCAAGAAAACATCGGCGGCGCGCAATAAGGCGCTGTCGCTGGAACCGGAGGCGATTCGCCCAAGAGTAGCCATTGAGCAGGGAACGATCACCATCGCATCGAAGCGGGCCGATCCACTCACAAACGGGACGTTGAGATCATTTTCCGGATGTTGCGAGACGCTCCGAGGAATCTTGAAATCTTCGAGCTCCTGCTTCGCAACTAATTGCGCGTGCGCGCTCATGACGAGATGAACCTCGTGCGCGCGGCGATCGATCTGCTCGAGCAATCTTTGCAGATAAATCGTTCCGCTCGCACCGGTCGCGGCAATGACAAGTTTCATCCTGAGAAATTATCCTGAGTTTGAATTTAATCCGGTACAGGGGCAATAAGATACGGCATGATCAAAAAACTCTTACACACCCGCTATCGGGTGCGCGATCTGGAGAAGACGGTCTCGTTTTATAAAGATGTGCTCGGACTCAAGGAGCTTCGTCGCCACACCTCGGGCCGCGGCTCGCAGCTGGTTTTTTTGAAAGCGCCCGAAGGGGACGAGGAGATCGAGATTTGCAAATTCGACGAGAGCGGCCCGGTCGCGGTCGGTCCTGATCTTACGCATCTCGCTTTTGAGGTGGACGACCTGGAAAAGTTTGCGAGGGAAGCGGCAGCGAAAGGCTATCCGTTGTCGGACGGGCCGCATTCAACCGGCAGTAGCAAAATTGCTTTCATCGACGCGCCGGAAGGATACGAGGTCGAGCTGATTGAGCGCGGGGCGAAGTCATAGGTCGAAGTTCTGCGCGTCGCCGAGCGACTTGCGCCAATCGAAATTGTATCGCTAATTTCCGGCTCATGAAATTGTGGCGCAATCGGATCTTGCTCCTCTGGGCATTGACATTTGCGCTTACTGCATGGGGTCAGGGTACCGAAGATGAGGCGGTCCGGCCAAGCGGTGTCACGTCCGGGCCCGTTCGGAAGGCGCGAGCGGTTACAGCAAAAGATAAAGAGGATGTCGATGTTGCGCCCACTGCTGCTCGGAAGACGCGCGGGGCTACGGCGAAAGATAAAGAAGATGACGATGTCTCGCCTAGTCCCGCTCGGAAGACGCAGACTGAGAAATCGACTCGTGCACGCTCACACCGGACGCATGCAAAGCCGAAGCAAACACCAGAATCAACACCAGCGCCAACGGAGTACACGCCCGACGGTATACCGAAGACCGGCGCGGCTTCAGTGATTGTGGTGGATGCGAATAACGGCCAAATATTGTACGAAAAAAATGCAGACGAGGTGCGCGCAGCTGCCAGCACGCAAAAATTGCTTACGGCTCTGATCGTCGCCGAGCACGGTTTTTTGGATCAGCCTGTTACTGTCCAGACAGTGGATACCATGGCCGATCCGGTGAAGCTGAATATTAAACCGGGCGACACATATCAGCGAATCGATTTGCTCCGAGCATTGCTCGTGAAAAGCCCAAACGATGTCGCTCGATGTCTGGCGCGTGATAATGCCGGCAGTGTGGAAGCATTTGCGGAAGTTATGAACAGGCGTGCGCGCGAAGTCGGGGCGACTCATTCGCATTTCGTGAATCCGAACGGCTTACCCATTCCGGGTCAATACTCGTCGGCGCGCGATCTTTCACTGATCGCCCGTGTGGCCTACGCCAATTCGACAATCCGTTCGATCGTTTGTCTTCCGCAGCTTGTCTTTCGCTTTGCCAACGGCCGGACCCGTGAGCTCGAAAACACAAACAAAGTTCTCAGACGGCTTCCTTATTGTAACGGCATGAAGACCGGTTACACGGAGGCCGCTGGGCATTGCTTGATTTGCAGCGGGGCGCGGCCGGGCCGTGACATCATCGTCGTCGTGCTCGGCGACAGCAAAGCGGGGGTGTGGCGCGACGCATCTGCCTTGCTTTCCTGGGGTCTCTGGAGCCTGAATAATAATGGATCTCCGAGCCGACCGGCTTTGACGGGCATGGCGGAACATATGCACTAGAGGTGCGACGCCTCAAGCCGTGCCGGTGAGGTTCGCTCAGGAAGAGCTCAAACAACATGGGCGAACTTTTTCAGGAGCAATTGCAGGCGCTCCGAGCGCGTTCGCTGGAGCGCAAGTTGCGCGAAATCAGCAGCGCGCAAGGACCGGAAGCCCAAATCGGCGGGCGACTGTTGATCAATTTTTCCTCCAACGATTATCTCGGGCTCGCGGGCGATTCTCGATTACGCGAGGCAGCAATTGGCGCGATCAGAGAATTTGGGGTCGGCGCTGGAGCTTCGCGGTTGGTCAGCGGGACGCAATCGCCACATTTGCGTTTGGAGGCTGCCCTGGCGAAGTGGAAAGAAACAGAAGCCGCACTTTCCTTCAGCAGCGGATACGCCGCCGCGCTCGGTACGGTGCCGACTTTAGTCGGCAAGGATGACGTCATCTTGCTCGACAAACTTTGCCACGCTTCATTGATCGATGGCGCAAAACTGAGCGGCGCCATTCTGCGAGTATTTCCGCACAATCATCTGGGCAAACTGGAGAATCATCTCGAATGGGCGCGGCGGGAGCATGCGGGCAAGCGCATCCTCATCCTCACCGAGTCTGTCTTTTCGATGGACGGTGATCGCGCACCGTTGCACGAACTGATCGAATTAAAAAAACGTTTTGGCGCCCTGTTAATGCTTGATGAAGCGCACGCTGTCGGTGTGATCGGTCCAAATGGTCGCGGTCTCGCTGCCGCGCAGAACTTAAGCGACGACGTCGATGTTCAGATGGGAACGCTAAGCAAGGCCCTCGGCGCAAGTGGCGGCTACATCTGCGGTTCTCGCAGTCTCATCGAATGGCTGGTTAATCGAGCGCGTTCGTTTATTTATTCCACGGCTCCGCCGCCCGGCATCGTGTCCGCGGCCCTGGCTGCCGTTAATTTCCTCGGATCGAGTGAAGGAGAAGAGCGCAGGCGCTTGCTTTGGGAAAGAATCCGTCTGATGCAGGACCTTCTTCCTCGCAATGAGCTGAATGAAAAAGCTGGCGTTGCCAGCAGCACGATATTTCCGTGGATCGTTGGCGATGAGCAAGCTGCAATCGATCTGGCGTCGGCGCTGCAAAGTGAAGGATTCCTTGTTCCAGCGATTCGTTATCCAACCGTGGCCAAAGGTTCCGCCCGATTGCGCATTACCGTGACTGCGTCGCACGGAGAAAATCAAATCCGATCGCTTTGCGAAGCGATCAAACGTGCGAACGAACGGCGGGCAGAGGACTGACCCGCCCTACCTTTGTGCGCGTGTTCGCCTCTGGTCGGTAGGGCGCGTCACTCCGTGCGCGCCGTTCTCATCCAGCGAGGAATCGCCCCAAAATCGGTTTTAACTTTTCGACTGTGGCTTTTGGCCAAAGCTTGCGGTCGGTGACGAGCGCGGTATCGAGCGCAAAATGTTCCGGCCAGTTCGGCTCCTTCGGGATGCGTGGAATTACGTCGACGAGCACCTTCCTGGCCGTTTCCGCGTTCGCGATCAAATGACCGATGACGGTCTGGGCGGAAACCGGTTCCTCCTCTACCTTCCAGCAATCGTAATCGGTAACCATCGCCATAGTCGCGAGCGCGATCTCCGCTTCGCGGGCCAATTTCGCTTCCGGAAGATTGGTCATCCCGATTACGTCGAAACCGTAGCGGCGATTCAGCTCCGATTCCGCGCGCGTGGAAAACGCCGGGCCGTCCATGTTCACGTAGGTGCCGCCATTGTGAGCGGTGACGCCGACAGACTTCGCTGATTCCGCCAAAAGATTTCGCAGCTTTGTGCTGATCGGCTCAGCGAACGCGATATGCGCGGCAATGCCGTCGCCGAAGAATGTGTGAGCGCCACGCAAACTCGTGCGATCGTAAAATTGCGACGGTAACAAAACGTCTCGCGGCGCATATTTTTCCTGCAAACTGCCCACCGCTCCCACTGAGATGATCCAGCGGACGTTGAGCGACCGCAGCGCGTAAATATTGGCACGGTGATTTAATTCGTGCGGCAGAACTCGGTGACCGCGCCCATGCCGTGGTAAGAAATAAACCTGACGCCCGCTTATTTTTCCGCCGACCAATATGGCCGATGGCAATCCAAATGGAGTGTCGACCTTTTGTTCGGTCGCATCGCGCAGCTCTTCCATCTGATACAAACCGCTGCCACCGATGATCCCGATCGCTGGAGGCTCATTTTTCATTTGTGCTGCGATTAAATCCTAAAGATCGACACGATGAAAAGTGGATAATGGCGGAGCGCGCGCTGCCGTGTATTATTTTCGTCCCGTCCATGCCGAAATTTTTTATCAAAACTTACGGCTGCCAGATGAACGAGCGCGACTCGGAACAAGTCGCGCACTCGCTCGTTACACGTGGCTATAAACGCGTAGAAAACGAAAGCGACGCCGACGTGGTGCTGTTGAATACCTGCAGCGTGCGCGACATGGCCGATCAAAAGGCGCTCGGCAAAATGGGAATGCTCGGCAGCATCGCAAAAGAGCGGCCGCACGTTGTATTCGGTTTCCTTGGCTGCATGGCGCAGGCGCGTGGCGAGTCTCTGCTGAAGAATTTGCCGCATGTCGACCTCGTCGTCGGGACTCAGAAATTCCATCGCGTCGCGGATTACGTGGACGAATTCGTGGCGCGGAAACGCGCAGTTGTAGCCGGGGTCGCCGAGCCCGGCCACAGCAGAATGGACGATTTACGCTTCTCGATCGTCGATATCGCCGAAGAGCCCGGCTCGCAGGAGACAATTCGCGAGCAGCAACTCACACCACGGCAGGCGACCGCTTTCGTTTCAATCATTCAAGGATGCAACATGCATTGTACCTTCTGCATTGTTCCGCTGACGCGCGGAGCGGAGCGCAGCCGTTCCATTGATGAAATTGTGCGCGAAGTTCGCGAGCTGGTCGCGCGGGGAGTGAAGGAAGTTACGCTGCTCGGGCAGATTGTGAATTTGTATGGGCGCCACGAATTTCCGAAGATCGATAATAAAAGTCCATTTGTGCAATTGCTCGAAGCGGTGCACCGGATCGATGGACTGGAGCGGCTCCGCTTTACTTCGCCTCATCCAATCGGATTCCGGGATGACTTGATCAACGCATTTGCGCGGCTGCCAAAATTGGCTGAGCACGTTCATCTGCCACTGCAATCCGGTTCCAACAAAATCCTCAAAGCGATGCATCGGGCTTACACCGCGGAAAAATATGTCGATCTTGTCCGGCGAATCCGGCAGGCGCGCAAAGGCATCGCGATTACGACCGACATCATTGTTGGCTTTCCCGGCGAAACCGATAGCGATTATAGGCGAACGCGCGACCTGGTTGAACGTATCCAGTTCGATAACGCATTCATTTTCCGGTATTCACCACGACGCGACACGCCAGCTGCCGAAATGCAGGAGCAAATTGAGGAGCCCGTCAAAGAAGAGCGGAATCAGGATTTGCTTCTGGTCGTGAACGAGTCAGCCCGACGGGCGAACGAGCGATTGGTTGGTCGCGACGTAGAAGTTCTTTGCGAGGGGCGGAGCAAAACGAATCCGGCGCGCTTAATGGGCCGTACGCGGACGAACAAGATTGTCGTGTTTGAAAGCGATGAGCGACTCGCCGGGGAGATTCAGTCGAACGGATTCAGCTTGTATGGCACGCCGGTCCTGCCAACTTCATGCGCGTCCAACCCCGAAAGTTTTCGGGGCCACAGAACGGATTCGCCGCGGCGAACATGATTTACCATCTGTCCCTCCAAACCGCGGGAATCGTCGCGGGTGCGTTCCTGATTTTGATCAGTTTGCCCGGATTGTTCAAACCAGACCTCGCCAATGTCGCGCAACGCTTTCCGCGCTCTCGTGTCGCCGGAGTCGTTCTGCTGACTATCTCTCTTCTCTGGACGTTTTGGTTGCTAGCGACGATCGAGATGGGAGAATTTGCAGCTTTCCGGCGGCCACTCCTCATCGCGCTTCCGATTGGCTACGTGCTCGCGCTGCGTTTCGTCGACGAGTTCCTCGCTGTGCGCGCCCTGGGAATCCTCTGCTTACTTGCGGTCGAACCGCTGCTCGACGCGGCGTTTTTGCGCTACGAAACGAGTCGGTTACTCGTGACCGTGTTTGCTTACGTGCTTGTCGTCGCCGGCTTGTTCTGGGTCACGATGCCGTATTTGCTTCGCGATCAAATTAATTGGAGTGCGCGCAGCAACTTCCGCTGGCGTTTCTTGCACGGCATAGCACTGCTCTACGGCGCGACCCTTCTCGGTTTCGCGTTTACGCGATATTAAAGTGTAGTGGCGGCCGTCTCGGCGACCGGACTGAAGGCTGCCGCTGGGGACTGCGGCCTCTACAGGACGACATGAAACGCATTCTGGTCATACGCGGCGGCGCGATCGGCGATTTCATCCTCACCTTGCCCGCACTCAAGGCACTGCGTGACGCCTATCCTCGGTCACACATTGAGATTCTCGGCTACAAGCATATCGCTGTGCTTGCGGAAAATCGGTTCTACGCACAAACCGTTCGTTCAATCGAATACGGACCACTCTCCAGTTTTTTTGCGAAGAGTTCCGAGTTGCCTCCAGAGTTGGCAGATTATTTCGCCAATTTTGATTTGGTCATTAGCTATCTCTACGATCCGGATGAAATCTTTGAAAATAATCTGCGCCAGTGCGGGGTTGAACGACTGATTCGCGGACCGGCGAAGATCGAGGAGCCCGAGCATGCCACGCGCCAGCTCGCACGGCCGCTGGAGGAATTGGGTCTACGCGTTGATGATCTCGCCGCAAGAATCTTCCCATTGGAGACAGACCGGATCGCACTCGAAAAACTGGTTGATCGGTCTTCCAAGCCGGTCGTCGTGCTTCACCCCGGCAGCGGAAGTGAAAAAAAGAATTGGCCGCTCGAAAATTGGATCAATACCGGCAATTACCTGCTTGGCTCGGATAATTTTCAAGGATCGCTGGTCATTGTTTCGGGCGAAGCAGACGAAAATCGAACGAATCAGCTTCGAATGACTTGGAAAAGCGACCGCATTCAGTTTGCGAGAAATATTCGGTTGCCGGTGCTCGCCGCGCTATTCGAAAACGCGATTTTCCTTGGACACGACAGCGGGATTTCGCAGCTTGCCGCCGCCGCGGATGCAAATTGCATTTTGCTTTTCGGTCCGACCAATCCAGAGATTTGGGCGCCTAAGAATGAAAAGGTGCAAGTAATTCAGGCGCCAGCCGGGAACATGCCATCGCTTGGATTCGAGGCCGTTCGCGATGCACTAATCAACAGGCTGGAAGCCTGTCTTCCAGGAAAACAAGTCAGGAGCTGATGCGCATCGGCATCAGCACGTAAAGAAACGGCGTCTGAATTTTCAGGACACCGGGGCTCATTTCGTCAATGAGATCGAGAAAGACTTCGTCCTCCGTCAGGTTACGCAACGGCGCCATAAGAAACTCGGGATTAAAAGCGATGGAAAAATCACGACCTTTGTAGACGACGGCAAGCGATTCCTTCGCTTCGCCGACTTCCGGCGTATTGGCCGTGATCTCGATGTTGTTTTTGCTGAAATTCAGTTTGATCGAGTTCGATTTGTCGCTCGCCAGCAACGAAACGCGTCGCAATGAATTCAGGAACGTCTCGCGCTCGAGCGTGACGCGCTCTTTTGCTTCCGATGGGATGACCTGCTTGTAATTTGGATAGTTGCCTTCGATCAACTTGGAGACGAGCAGCGTCTTATTGAGATCGAACGCGATTTGTCCGCTGCCCATGCTCACTTTCACTTCGCCGTCATCGGTAAGCAGTCGCTGTAATTCCGTAACCGCCTTCGTCGGGACGATGATGTCGGCTTCGTGGCTGCGCGGGAATTCCAGTTCGATATCGAGCATAGCGAGCCGGCGTCCATCCGTGGCCACAAGGGTGAGTTTGTTGTCCTTGAAACTGAAAAGGACGCCATTGAGCACGTAGCGGGTCTCGTCCGTCGAAATCGCGTATGAAGTTTTGCGCAAGCCATCGCGCAGTTCTTTTTGACGAATCGTCACAACCTTCGCGTCCTCAAATTTCGGAAGGGGCGGAAACTCTTCCTCCGGCAATCCAAGAATCTTGAAAAAGCTTTGCCCGCTTCGGATGGATGCGGCGTTCTTTCCATCGACATCGATCTGAATTCCGCTGGAAGGCAGCTCGCGAATAATGTTGAAAAGGCGACGCGCCGGGAGCGTGGTCGCACCCTCCTTTTCCACTTCGGCTTCGAAACTGCCCCGAACCCCCACATCAAGATCGGTCGTGGTGAGATGAACTTCGTTGCCGTTTGCCTGCAACAGAACATTGGAAAGGATTGGAAGAGTCGTCCGCGTGCTTACTACGTTTTGAACCTGTTGCAGACCCTCAAGCAGCTTTTCTTTCGTGACATTGAATTTCATGATGGAAAGGAGCGATTAAGATGTAAGGCTTTCAATTTTGTTCGGCAACCGTAAAGTGGTAACCGGTGAGATCGGCAAGTCGATAAAGAGCGGCTGGCGCGAACTGCCCGGGCGATTGAGGTTAATCGCCGCTACCTCTGCAACGAGCTGTCGATGAAGGAAATCGTCTGCCGAAGATTGTCCTGTTCGCCCATGCGTTTCTTCACCAGTTTGCAGGCGTGCAGGACGGTGCCGTGATCGCGTCCGCCAAATGCATCCCCAATCTCATTAAGGGATGCCTTGGTCAGCTCACGCGCCAGATACATCGCGACCTGCCTCGGAAACGCGATGCTGGCCGGACGCCGTTTGCTGGTCATATCGGCGATTCGCACATCAAAGTGTTCGGCTACGCGCCGCTGGATTTGTTCGATCGTAATGGAATGCCGTCCCTCTTCCTGCAAAATATCTTTTAGCAGATGCTCAACAACTTCCTGTGTGAGCTCTTTTCCGCTAAGCGACGCAAAGGAGGCAACGCGCATGAGGGCGCCCTCAAGACGACGCACGTTCGAGCGAATGCGGTTGGCGATAAACTCGAAAACCTCATCCTGCAGCTTGATTTGCAACGTGCGCGCCTTTTTACGCAAGATCGCCATGCGCGTCTCGATGTCCGGCGGCTGGAGCTCGGCGGTAAGCCCCCATTCGAAGCGTGAAACCAACCGGTGCTCCAGGTTCGCGATCTCCGACGCGGGCCGGTCGCTGGAAAGCACGATCTGTTTATGTCCGTCGAAAAGCGTGTTGAACGTGTGAAAAAATTCTTCCTGGGAACGCTCCTTGCCCCCAAGGAATTGAATGTCGTCAATCAAAAGGACATCGGCCTGGCGATAACGCTTTCGAAATTTGACCAGAGTACTATGCTGGATGGCATCGATGAACTCGTTGATGAACAGTTCGCTGGAGAGATACATCACCTTGGTATTCTTCTTCTTCGCCCAAACGTATTGTCCAATAGCCTGCATCAGGTGCGTCTTGCCAAGACCTACGCCGCCGTAAATGAACAGCGGGTTGTAAGTACGCGCCGGCGTCTGTGCGACGGCTACACTGGCGGCGTGTGCAATCTCGTTGTTCGGCCCGACTACAAACGACTCGAACGTGTTTCGCGGATTGAGCCCGGGCACGCTCGACATCGCTTTCGTGTCGCGCCGTGACTCTGGTGAAAGCTCTTTCAGTGTGGCTGCATCCTCCACCGATATTTGTGCGGCAGGGCCACCCGACGGAGAGGAAAAGTTTATGCCGCGTGGGCCGCCCAAAGTCATGATAATGGCGTTCTGCAAGGCGGCCATATAATTACTCTCGATCCAAAACTGATAGATGTTATTTGGAACGCAGAAGGTGAGCGATTTATCACCGGCTTCAACCAATTCAACGGCCGAAAACCAGCGTTTGAATGAATCGGGACTCAACTGCGACTTTAAGGTGGCGGACAATCGCTGCCACAGTTGAGTACATTTCTTGTCCATAGCGACTTGTTAACAGCGTTACACAACCGCCACAAAGGCTGATACCGGGGAAAATCGACTGGCGAAGTGGAGATGATGATCGGTTGTTGCCCCAACTGATTCGCACAAAAATTGCCGGCAGAATTTACGGAAAGCGTCGAAACACGAGGGAGAAATGCTTTCTTTGCCGTTCAGGAGTCGCTGGATTTCGGCGAGATC
>QHOQ01000054.1 GCA_003219355.1 Verrucomicrobiota bacterium | reverse complement strand
TGGGACTTTTATCTCTCTGGCGGAAAGTAAAACCGGTTCGCCGCTCGGCTCCGCTACGGAGAACGCGGCGAGCATTGACATGACGAAGAGCGGCCCATGTAGCTCAGTTGGTAGAGCACGTCCTTGGTAAGGACGAGGTCACCGGTTCAATCCCGGTCATGGGCTCCAGAGTGAGCTCGGGACCGGCAGTGAAAATGAAGGAAAAGAGAACAGTTTAGTTAACCAGGAGAATTGAAATGGCTAAGGAAGCATTTAAACGCGACAAGCCGCACGTGAACGTCGGCACGATCGGACACGTGGACCATGGCAAAACGACCCTCACCGCGGCAATTACGAGCGTGCTGGCGAAAAAGGGCATGGCCGAAGTCCGTGCTTACGCTTCGATCGACAATGCGCCCGAGGAGAAGGAGCGCGGAATCACGATCAATACAGCGCACGTGGAATATCAAAGCGACAAGCGACACTACGCCCATGTCGATTGCCCCGGCCACGCCGATTACGTGAAGAACATGATCACGGGTGCGGCCCAGATGGATGGTGCCATCCTGGTCGTTTCCGCCGCGGATGGGCCGATGCCGCAGACTCGCGAGCACATCCTGCTTGCGCGCCAAGTCGGGGTCCCCTCGATTGTCGTCTTCCTGAACAAGGTCGACATGGTGGATGACCCTGAGCTTCTTGATCTCGTCGAGATGGAGGTGCGCGATCTTCTAACCCAGTACGAATTTCCAGGAGACAAAATCCCGATCGTTAAAGGTAGCGCACTCAAGGCGCTCGATGGCGATGCCGAAGCAGAAAAGCAGGTGCTGGCTTTAGTAGCGGCCATTGACGATTACATCCCGGTTCCGGAGCGACCAGTCGATCAGCCGTTTCTGATGCCGATCGAAGACGTGTTCAACATTGAAGGACGCGGGACCGTGGCGACCGGTCGTGTCGAGCGCGGTATCCTCAAGAAAATGGGGGAAGTCGAGCTCGTCGGCATTCGTCCCACAGCCAAAACGACCGCCACCGACATCGAAATGTTCCGCAAGCTTCTCGATGAAGCGCGCGCGGGCGACAACGTCGGCGTTTTGCTGCGCGGCCTGAAGAAGGAAGAGGTCGAGCGCGGCCAGGTCATCGCCAAGCCCGGCTCGATTACGCCACATAAGAAATTCAAGGCGGAAGTTTACGTGCTGAGCAAAGAGGAAGGCGGCCGTCATACGCCGTTTTTCACGAATTACCGGCCGCAGTTTTATTTCCGAACCACGGACGTGACCGGCACGGTCAAACTGCCCGAAGGCGTGGAAATGGTTATGCCAGGGGACAACATCTCGATCGAGGTGGAGCTGATCACACCAATCGCGATGGAAAAGACGATTCGCTTCGCTATTCGTGAAGGCGGCAAAACCGTCGGCGCGGGTCGCGTCAGCGAAATTTTGGACTAAACTCTCGTCGTAATCGCAGGAGTGAAATTACGCCAGTAGCTCAATTGGTAGAGTAGCGGTCTCCAAAACCGTCGGTTGGGGGTTCGAGTCCCTCCTGGCGTGGTCTTTGGATTTTGATTATCGATGTTTGACTTAGCAATTCGATGCTTCAACGGTTCCCATGTTCAGAAAGATAAAAAACTTCTTTAGCGAAGTGAAGGTCGAGCTGCAGAAAGCTTCCTGGCCGTGGGAACCCAAAGAAAAAGGAATCCGCCGTTACAAGGAACTCACTGACTCAACCATGGTGGTCATCATCGCGATGTTGTTGCTCGGCGGTTACGTCGCACTTTTCGATTTTGTTCTGGTGAACTTCGTCCACTTCTTCACCCGATTACACTGATTTATGGCGCAAACACTCGCAGGCAAAGATCAATGGTTCGTCGTGCACGTGCTTTCCGGCCAGGAAAACAAGGTGCGCGAGAACATCATGAAGCGCGTCAAGACCGAGGAGATGAGCGACTTGATTTACGAAGTGCTCGTCCCGACGGAGCGCGTCTCGGAAATTAAGAAGGGAAAAAAGAGCGAGACGACTCGCAAGTTTTTCCCGGGCTACCTGATCGTTAACATGCATTTGCTCGACGAAAACAATCAACTGGTCGGGCGGACCTGGTATTTCATTCGCGATACCCCCGGCGTGATCGGTTTTGCCGGGACGAAAGATAAGCCGATCCCAATGCGGCAATCGGAAGTGGACAGCATGCTTGCGCAAATGAAAGAGCGCGAAGAAAAGGTGAAACCGAAAGTCAGCTTTGAAGTGGGCGAATCGGTAAAAGTCGCCGACGGTCCATTCCAGAACCAAACTGGCATCGTCGAAGAAATTGATCCTGAGCGCGGCAAGCTGCGCGTCTCCGTCACCATTTTCGGCCGCGCTACGCCCGTCGAACTAGAGTACTGGCAGGTCGAACGCGGCTAAGATTAACAATCACTCAATTCCCAACTAACAACTCTCAACTTTTCCAATGGCCAAAGAAGTAGTAGCTCACGTCAAACTGCAGATTCCGGCAGGCCAGGCTAACCCCGCGCCGCCCGTCGGCACCGCGCTCGGACCGCGTGGCGTCAACATCATGGCGTTCTGCAAAGAATTTAATACCGCCACTCAGAAACAAGCCGGCGACATCTTGCCGGTCGTGATCACCGTCTTTAAGGACAAATCCTTCACTTTCATCACCAAGAGTCCGCCTGCCGCGGTCCTCTTGAAGAAAGCCGCCAACATCGCCGCTGGTTCAAAAGAGCCGAACAAAACCAAAGTCGGCAAAGTCACGCGCAAGCAAGTCATGGACATCGTAAAAACGAAGTCCAAAGACCTGAACGCGCGCGACGATGAAGCCGCTTTCCGCATCATCGCCGGCACCGCCCGCCAAATGGGCCTCGAAATCGTCGATTAAACTGCCTGTCGCCCCGCCATCTGGCGTTTTGTTTAATCGATTCGTTTTCGTTGTGGAATGATTTGTCACAGTCTTCGGTTTGACGATGGATGCTTCGACGAATAACCATTTGGAAACCTTTGCCAATAACCACCGAGGTTGGCTTTTCCGTGGGCATCGTTCCTTAGACTGGAAACTCGAGACTTTACTCGAACGAGCATCTCGGAGATGCAAGGCGCAACAACGAGAATACGAGAAGAGGATATTGGAGGAGTTCCGGAGACATGCGCATACATATCTCGCTCGCACTCCAAAAGATGAAGATACCTTGGAGTGGCTTGCGTTAATGCAGCATTACGGCGCGCCAACCCGGCTATTAGATTTCACAACGTCATTTTGGATTGCGTTGTTCTTTGCGTTTGAGCAAGCGGAGAAAGAGTGTGCGGTTGTTGCGTTAAACCCCGATTCGTTGCGCGAAAAAGGACAGAAGGGAAAGGACTTCAATCTGTTCCTGAGAGAAAATATCGCTAACGGAGCGCATACCGATGATTTTCTTTATCAAGATGTTCCATTTTTCACAAATGACCGCCTTGCAATCCAAAAGGGCAGGTTTGTTTTCTCGTTCAATCTGGATCAATCATTCAATGATCTCGCAATTAAAAATCAGAAAGAGATCAAACGTTTAACAATCCAATCGAGTTTGTTTCCTCAAATCCGTGAAAGATTGAATGACTTTAACTGCAACAGTCGCGTTCTGTACCCTGGTATCGACGGCTATGCTCGATATTTTCAGAACCATACTTGGTGACTAATCAGTAAATATTAAGGCGCCCCCAAATATTCCCAGCGCTGCAATGCGATCGGGACGTTGCCGTTTTTCCAGACGAAATCGTGGAAGGCGCGGAGACTGAATTTGTCGCCTTGCTGCATTCGCGCTTCAGCGAGAAATTTCACGATCTCGAGTTTGCCGATCTGATAGGTGATTGCCTGACCGGGGCCGGTCGCGAAGGCGATTGCTTCCTGACGGGCGGTGTTTTCGTCCATCGGCACTTTCTCCTGTAAATATTTGGCGGCTTGATCGAGCGTGAATTCGCCGAGCGCGAGTTTCACGTCCACTTCCACACGGAGAGCGCGGAGCCGCATGAAATTGTAAATGATCTCGCGCGTGTGCGGGCTGTCGTCGAACAGCCCGGCCTGCAGCATCATTTCCTCCGCGTAAAAGCCTATCCCTTCGTTCGCGCCGGAGTCGTAGTAATGACGACGGATCGGGTCTTCGTGTTTCCAGGAAAGACAAAGCTGAAAATAATGACCGGGAATTCCTTCGTGAACGGTGATCGGCCGCGGGTCTTCCGCCGTCGCGCGCCAGAAGTAACCGAGGTTCCCTGATGGCGGATCGACATAGCGAATGCAATTGTCTTTCAGGCGCGACGCCGAAGTGAAATCGTCCGTCTCCCCGAATCCTTCGAGCGCGTGCAAATAGGGCGGCATTGGGCGCAGCGTGTAATGCTGAAGCCAATTTGGGACGGTGAGGATGCCGTGTTTGTCCAGGAATTCGCGGATCGACAATTCCTTTTCGGCTGCATCCTTTATCCAACTGTCGGTGTTCGATGCCAACTTGAGCGGCGGCACGTTGCGATTCCGTTCCTTCTCAAATGCTTCGAAGGCGACCGCCCGGTCCCATTCCTGGCGGCCCATGGCCAAAAGTTCCTCCGGCGAGTAGGGGATCAACGCTACGTTTGTGAGAAAAAATACGTAGGCATCGCGACCTAACGCCGTTTCTTTTGGTAGCGAAGGCAACTTCTCCTGAAGCTGGTGCCGAAATTTTTCGAGCGCCTCGACCGCGCGATCGGTTGCGACGTTCAATTCCTGTTCTTTAAGAGTTGTCGATGTTAGCAAGGCGGTCGCCATTTGGTGCAGGCGCGGCCGAATATTTTCCAGGGCTTGGATCGCGACCGTGGCAAACGGCGCGGGCGGATTCGTGAGATTCGCTTCGCTCTGCTGCAAAATCGCCGGAATATTTTCGATCCGTGTGAGAATCTCTCGGCTGCGCGCGGCATCATACGGTCCGGGAACGGTCAGCACTTCGACCACCGGCGTGAGCGTCTGCGCAATGTAGAAGGTGGGATCGCGTTTCCAGCGCGGATTGACGTCCAATTCCCACTGCACGCGCGACAACGCCGAGCCGATCAATTTGTAATCGACCTGTTTCGGAACGGGCCAACTCTTGACGTCGATCTTCTTCCAGCGCGCTGCGAATTCAGCAAGATCTTTGTGCTGCTTGCCGATGGCGGCGGCCGACCAATCGCGAGTTCCGCCCGGGCGTTCGATCCGATTTACGTCATCGCCTGTAAATGGCGCATACTTGGCGCGCCACGTCCAAAAATCGCCAGCGAGTTTGTCGAGAGCTTCCGTTTCCGGGTTCTGCGCCGGCTTTCGCGAGCACGCGCAACTCAACACGAGTAGGATCGAAAGTAGCGCAGCCCAGGAATTCTTCATGTTCACACCACTAATCCACGTTTTTGCGGACTATGATTATCGGAGGGGTGCGACCAGGTCGATACATCGACGCGCCGTAGCAAATCGCGGCGGATTTTTCGCGCGCGTAACGAATTTTATCCAGCTTGTCGTCCCAACGTTCCATGTAGGAGCAGGTTACTGTCTTCGAGCTCTCGGGAATCGGGATGTAGCGATTTTCAGCGAGCGTTAGAAATGCTGATTCGCCCGGAAGTGGAATTGGCGTTGCCCAATTCGGAGATAAGCGGACAAGTCGAGGCTGATTCAAATAGAGCGCGAAACAGGTGTCGCCATCCGTGCTGTTGAGGTGCAAGCCGAAGAATGCAAGGCGCAGCGATCCATCGAAGAGAAAATGTCGATCCTTGTCTAGTTTATCGTGGAGTAGTTTGAAGACGCCGATGAATCCCGGCAGCTTTCCAAATTCTGTTTCCGTTCCCGTTTTCAAATCGCGCAGCAAATAACGTTTGCCGTGGCCTTCGCCATTAATCTGATCATTCTCGTCAGTTGGATCTTCGCGCAAGACCAGCTCGAAGGAATCATCCGGCGCTTTGTAACTCGGCGCGGGTGTTGCGCCGAGCGACGCAGATTCTTCGGGCGAAGCTGTCGGAGTTGGTGATGTTTGTTCCTCCGGTTCAATATTCGTGAAATAGGGCGAGCTTTTCGTTTGCGCGTACCAATCTGGCGCGGCATCCAATTTCTTCAATCCAGTGCCGCGCCGATCGATGCTCCAAAATTCGCGTGTGTTGTCAGATCTACCGCGTGCGAAAACAATCGTCTCACCATCGGAGGTGAAGATTGGATCGGCATCTTGTCCAGAGTTGTCCTTGGTCAGTTGCCGCAGCAGTTTTCCATCCTCGCGATACAGGTAAAGATGCGAATGACTTGTTCCCTGTGCTTGTAAATAGCGGATTGCAATTACAATCTCCGGCTCAGCGCGTGCCTGGGTTCCGACAAGACAAATTACTCCGACAACGCAGAGCCTAAGCAAGCGAGATCGCATTACCTGCTGAATGGGACCTGAATCGAGCTCGCGTGCGTTGCGTCGTGATAAACTTGAACGTGTGCCGGCCGCGCATCCTTGGCGGTTTCATCGGCGACAACGCCACCAGAGTTGTAATTTTTTTGCCACAAGATTGAATTTGGAGAAGAAATAACAAGGCGCAGGCGACTACCTTTCATCAAGCGGCGCGCGACGAAGAGCCCCGGGTTAAAATCGCAGCGAACGATTTCACCGGGCTTGACCAGTTTCGCTTCCCGCAGCGATTCGCGATAACGCAAACGACGAATGTCGCTCCAAAGTGCGATGCTAGTTCCGTCGGGTTGGATCTCGTAGAGATCGGCGGAGAGATCGGTGTCCGGTGTGTCGATGGAAACCCAAAGCGTGACCGCCGGGCAACCGATAAGGGGCGTTTCGTTAGGAAGTGGAGCGGTGTGATAAACCAGGCCGTCGTCGCTGATGCTGAGCGCGTATGTTTGGTCGATGCCCGCGGTTTTCTCTTTCGGATCGATTCCTTCTACGTTCTCGCCACGCTTCGTGTCGAGTGGGTCGTAAGTAAATTTGTCGGTGCCTTCTTTTGGTTGAGTTTCTGTGAGCGACCCGGAGCGGAATACGCCGTTGGCATCCCCGTTTTTTGAATCGAGATACAAAGTTCGGGGATTTGCCGACAGACTTTCGAGGCTGTCAGCGTATTTCCATTCGCCATTCGCGCCGGTGTTTCCCGGAGCGAGCAGATAATACGCGACCAGATTTTTTAGAAACTCGGGCTTCGTCCCGTTCTTCATCGTCCAGTCGTACCATTGCCGATGTAGATCGTTGAGATCGAGCACACTCGCCGGGCCGAACTTTACGCCCGCGACTTCATCCGTCGGCGTGCGCGTTCCCGCATGGTCCCATGGGCCGATTACTAGAAAATGTTTGGCGCGTACTCCTGGCGATGCATTCGCCATATGATCGCGATAAAATGTGAGAGCACCGAGCTCGTCGCCATCGTATTGTCCGGTAATCGTCAAAATCGGCAGGTTAATTTTTTGGAACTGCTCGCGGGTTGGCACCATTGCGTCGTAGTACGCGTCGGCGATTGGATGTTTGAGAATACGTTGAAAATTGACCGATGGATTTCCGATAAACGAATCGAGTGATTTAAACGGGATGCGCGTTTTGTAGGCGTCCAGGAATTTCGTGCGCCAGAATTTTTGATCACCAAAAAGATTGTTTTGCGCGGCGCGGCCGCTGGTGAGCGTGAACCATTGCACGTCGTAGGTTTCGCCGACGTTATCAAGGGATGGATAATCAAGCGGCGGATGCGCTGCGGCGACCGGCACGATTGTCGCCAAGTGAGGCGGAAATTCTTTCGCTGTCGCCCATTGATCGAATCCGGCGTAAGAACCGCCCCACATCGCCACTTTGCCATTGCAAAAGGGTTGTTGCCCGAGCCACTCGACGACATCGTGACCGTCGCGCGGCTCTTGTGCGAACGGTTCAAATTCGCCGGCGGAATTCCCCCGGCCGCGAACATCGACCAATGCAAACGCGTAACCGTGGGATGCGAAGTATGCGGCTCGCGCATGATACGTATCGGAGATGTAAGGCGTCAGAGTGAAAATCACCGGCGTCTTTGACGAAGTCCCATCTTTTGTCTTTGGCAGATACAGGGTTGCGTTCAGTTCGACTTTGTCCCGCATCGGAATCTTTACGCTCCAGTGCAGATCGTAATCGGGAGTAGCTGGCGGAGATTCCTTCGGAGAAGGCGAAGGCGCAGGGGGCGGCGTTTGCGCGAACAATGCCAGTACAACGGAGGTGACAACGAGAGCGAGCAAAACGACGCAGCCCAGCGGCGGAGTTTTCATCTGCTGGATTGAACCGAAGCGGCCTGGTCGAAACAAGAACTTCCTTGCCTGCGGTGCCGATACTTCTTAAACGGATAGGATGCGAATCGCGTCTCGTCTTTATTACTCTGCCGCCATTGTAATCCTTTTGTTCTCAGGCGTTGCCGCCAGTGCCGCTGATCAAACGATCGTGCTGAAAGCGGCTCGGATGTTCGATGGAAAATCGAAATCGCTTACCCCGAACGGCGTTATCGTCGTGCAGGGCGACAAGATTGTCGATGTGGGCACCAACGTTGCGGTTCCGGGCGACGCGAAAGTGATCGATCTCGGCGACGCGACGCTTTCACCGGGCTTCATGGATGCGCATACGCATCTGACGCTGGATTTTTCCGGCGATTTCAACAAGCGGCGCCTCGAACAACTCGATTTGAATGTCTCAGAGCAGGCAATCAGAGCGGTGGGGTATGCGCGCACAACCGTGGAAGCAGGTTTCACGACCGTCCGCGACGTGGGCAGCCGTTTTGTTAGCAGCCGTGAATTTGTCGATGTTGCGTTGCGTAACTCTATCAATAAAGGCGTAATCGTCGGGCCGCGGATGCTCGTGGCGACAAAAGGAATCGGCGCGACTGGCGGCCATTTCGATCCGACGGGCGGGTTTCGCGATTTTCTCTTCGGGCGCGAGCCTGATTACACCGATGGAATCGCCAACGGGCCGGATGAGGTTCGCAAAGCAGTTCGCTTCGAAGTGAAAAACGGTGCGGATGTAATCAAGGCGGCCGTTTCAGGCGGCGTCCTTTCGCTGGCAGACGAAGTGGACACGCCGCAATTCACACCTGCGGAGATGGCCGCTCTGGTCGATGAATCGCATCGTTTGCGCAAGAAAGTCGCGGTGCACTGTCACGGCGACCAGGCTGCGCGTGAAGCGATCGAAGCGGGTGTGGATTCGATTGAGCACGGCTCGTTTATGAAACCGCAAACGGTCGCATTAATGAAACAAAAGGGGACTTTTCTGACACCGACTTTGATGGCGTCGGAGTACATCATGAGTAAGATCGACCGATATCCGCCAACGCTGCAGGCGAAAGCGCGAGAGGCGACGGCGGCGCGCTCGGAAATGTTCCGCAATGCCGTGAAAATGGGCGTGAGAATTTCATTCGGAACCGACGCGGCCGTTTTTCCGCATGGTCAGAATGCGAAGGAATTTGCTCTTATGATGGGACTCGGTATGGCGGCGATCGATGCCCTCAAATCCGCGACATCAAATGATGCGGAGCTTCTGAGTATCGCGCAAAAGGTCGGCACGCTGGAAAAGGGCAAGCTAGCCGATATCATTGCCATGCCAGGTGATCCGATTGCAGACATCACGGTGACGGAGCGCGTTTCGTTCGTGATGAAAGAGGGCAAAATTATCAGGAACGGACCACCGAGCATGCAAACGGCGGCCGAATCGACGAACCTTACAGACATCGCAGCGCCGGTTGATTAAGGCGTGTGTCTGCGTTTCGCGAGCAGAGGTTCATTTTGACAACGGAAAAATAGCCGCTAGTTTCCACCTCCCGCCGCTCAGCCGAGTGGCCAAATTTTAAGCAGGAGGTCGCCGCGGCGATCGCTTGGACTGCACAAGATCATGCAACAGAATCGTAGCAAACGTTATCGCGCCGCCGCTGAGCAGGTTGACAGGAGCAAAGTTTACAACCTTTCCGAGGCCATCTCGGCGTTGAAAAAAATGCCTGCGACAAAGTTTGATCAAACCGTGACCGTTTCATTCCGGCTCGGTGTCGATGCCAAACAATCGGACCAGATGGTGCGCGGGACCTGTCCACTCCCACATGGCAGCGGCAAACAGGTGCGCGTGCTTGTTTTTGCCCAGGGCGCAGCTGCTAACGCGGCAAAGGAGGCCGGCGCAGAGTATGTTGGCTTGGAGGATTTGGTCAAAAAATGTCAGGAAGGTTTTCAAGATTTCGATGTTGCCATCGCCACGCCTGCGGCAATGGCGGAAGTCCGAAAACTGGGAAAGGTACTGGGGCCGCGTGGATTGATGCCGAATCCCAAGGCTGGGACGGTCACCGATGACACGGCGAAGGCGGTGCAGGAGGTGAAGGCTGGCCGAGTCGAATTTAAACTCGACAAGAATGGCAATGTCGCGGTGCCGGTTGGAAAATTTTCGTTTGAAGAAAAAGCGCTGGTGGAAAATGGGAACGCGGTGATCGAAGCGGTTTTGCGGGCGCGTCCGGCCACGGCGAAAGGACATTATCTGGAAGGTGTGACAATCAGTGCGACGATGTCTCCCGGCGTACATGTCGATCCGGCGCCGTATTTGAGAGTGTAAGCTGAAGGCGCGACAATTTAGACCGAGATCATGAGACCAGAAAAAACCAACATCGTTTCCGATCTTTCGGAGAAATTGAAACGCTCGCCGTTTGTGCTCGTAACCGATTATCAGCGCATGAAGGTCAGCGATTTCGGCGAACTGCGGAATCGGCTGGCGCCAGCGGGCGCGGAAGTGCATGTTGTGAAAAATAATTTTCTCAAACGCGCGATGACCGATTCCGGCTTTCCGGATGTAGGCGACAAGCTAGTCGGCCAGACGGCAGTGGTAACGGGCGAAAAAGATATGGCGCCGGTTGCGAAAATTTTTAAGATGTTCGCGGCGGAGTTTAAGGTTGCTGCGCTTAAGCTTGGTTTCGTCGATCGAACCGTTCTTTCGACGGCGGAATTGGAAACACTGGCGGACTTGCCGCCGCGCGAAGTTTTGGAGGCGCAATTACTGGGGCTTCTCTCGTCTTCAGCAACGCGTTTCGTCCGTTTGTTGAATGAACCAGGCTCCGCACTCGCGCGCCTGTTGAAGGCGAAATCAGAGAAGGAGGGTGCGTCCGCGCAAGCGGCGACATAAAAATTTCCTCCCGTGTGGCGGGAGGGGAAGTGAACCGAAACTGTCCGGGCCGATGGCTATCGGTCTTAATTCTCCGAAAGCTTTCGGAGGCGGCGAACCGAGGAAAAGAAAATGGCAGATACTGATAAATTGGTGGAGCAACTCAGCGGCCTGACCGTTCTCGAGATTGCTGGATTGGTGAAACAACTCGAAGAAAAATGGGGGGTAAGCGCGGCTGCTCCCGTGGCGGCGGCAGCTGGTCCGGCAGGCGGGCCCGGCGGAGGCGCAGCAGCGGCGCCGGCCGAGGAAAAAACCACATTCGAAGTTGTCCTAACAGAAATGGGTTCGAATAAGATTGCCGTAATTAAAGAAGTCCGCGGCGCTGTGCCCGGGCTGGGGTTGGCGGAGGCCAAGGCGCTAGTCGAAGGAGCTCCCAAGACAATTAAGGAAGGCGTTACCAAGCAGGAAGCCGATGAGATGAAGAAAAAGATCGAGGCGGCTGGGGCGAAGGTCGAAATCAAATAATTGATTTTTCCCGGCCGCCGTCGCATAAAATGTCTTGCGCGGCGGCCGTTTTCGCTTAGCTTCAAGTTTCGTTAGAGATAGGTAGACTTATTTTTAACCCGGCACTCGACGGCAAGATACAAGATTGGCAACAAAACAGTGGAGGTCGATTTGACAAGCCGCTGTTTTGGGATCATTGTTACGCCCCTCGCCCGTCGCTGATCCCGTAAAAATCTTGCCCGTGTCGGCCATTATTTGGGGTGGCCGCTGCGAGGTTTAACCCTTGGCCTAGTCATTATGTCGGAACGCATTTACTTCGGAAACATCAAGGAAGGTATCGAGCCGCCGAATCTGATTGAGGTTCAGCTCAACTCATACGTCGATTTTCTCCAGAAAGACGTCCCATTTTCCAAACGAAAAAATCACGGGCTGCAGGCGGTTTTCAAAGAGGTCTTTCCGATCGAAAGCTATGATGAAAAGGCGGTGCTCGATTTTAGTCACTACGAGATCGGCGAACCAAAGTTGAGCGCGCTTGAGGCGCAGCGCGAGGGCCAAACTTACAGTGCTCCGCTGCACGTCACTTTCCAATTACGCGAGGAGAAGGGGACGAAGGAAGAGAAAGTTTACATGGGCGAAATCCCGCTCATGACGCCGCAGGGCACTTTCGTGATCAATGGTGCAGAGCGGGTCGTAGTCAGCCAACTGCATCGCTCTCCTGGAATCGCTTTTGAATCCACAATCCACCTTAACGGGAAAGTGCTCTACAGCTTCCGCATCATTCCGGACCGGGGTTCCTGGATTGAGGTGCAATTTGATACTGCCGATCTTCTTTATATCTATCTTGATCGACGCAAGCGCCGGCGCAAATTTCTCGCCACTACTTTCCTGCGTGCGCTTGGCTACGGCTCCGACGAAGAAGTCATTAAACTCTTTTACAACATCGAGAATCTCAAGCTGAGCGACAAGCTCGACGAAGAGAAGCTAGCCACCAAAGTGCTGACCGCGGAAATTCGCGATGGCGAGGTTACGGTCGCGCGCGCCTTCGAGCCTCTCACCCTGGCGACAGTTCGCCAGATAATGGCACTCAAGGTTCATGAGGTGAAAGTGATCGATATTTCGCACGATGACACGGTTGTGAAGGCGCTTAGGAAAGATCCGGCGCACGATCAGGAGGAAGCGCTGAAGGACATTTACCGGCGTCTTCGCCCAGGCGATCCTCCGACTGTGGCGAATGCCCGCGCTTTGCTCAAGAGGCTCTTTTTCGATCCAAAAAAATATGATCTTGGACGCGTCGGCCGTTACAAAATTAATCAGAAACTTGGGATTAATGTCGATTCGAGCGAGCGTATTTTAACCGACAAAGATTTTATCGCGGCGATAAAGTATTTGATCAACTTGCGCCGGGGCGAAGGCACGCTTGACGACATCGATCACCTGGGCAGTCGTCGCGTACGCACGGTGGGCGAATTACTCGCCAATCAATGTCGTGTCGGTCTTGCTCGCACTGAACGTCTGGTCAAGGAGCGCATGACGTTGTTCGATATCAATGTGGACGGGATGACGCCGCAAAAGCTGATCAATCCCAAGGCGCTGAGCGCCGTCATCCGCGATTTCTTTGGCCGATCGCAGCTTTCCCAGTTTATGGATCAAACGAATCCGCTGGCGGAATTGACGCACAAACGTCGCTTGTCCGCGCTTGGACCTGGGGGTCTAAGCCGTGAGCGCGCGGGATTCGAGGTGCGCGACGTTCATCCGTCGCACTACGGGCGCATTTGTCCGATCGAGACGCCGGAGGGTCCAAACATCGGTTTGATTAGCTCGATGAGCACCTTCGCGCGCATCAACGAATTCGGTTTTATCGAGACACCTTATCGCAAAGTAGAAAAGGGTCGGGTGACGGATCAAATTGACTATCTCACCGGCGACCGCGAAGAGAACTTTCTGGTCGCGCAGGCGAATGCGCCGATAGACGGGCGAGGCCATTTCACTGGGGAAAAGGTTTCGGTGCGCTATCGCGGCGACTTCCTCGAAGTCGATCCGTCGAAGGTACATTATATGGACGTATCGCCGAAGCAGCTTGTTTCGGTGGCAGCTGGCCTGATCCCATTCCTGGAGCATGACGATGCAAACCGCGCGCTCATGGGTTCCAATATGCAACGACAGGGCGTGCCGCTCATTGTGTCCGAGACGCCGCTGGTGGGCACCGGCTTGGAGGAGAAAGTAGCACGCGATTCGCACGCCGTCGTTCTCGCGACCGAGAGCGGCAAGGTCGCCTCCGTTACGGCAAACCAAATCGTCGTCACTAAGGATGGGCATCTGCCGGAGAGCAAAAAGAAACTAAAGACCGACACAGAAGCCGGGATTCACGTTTACGAGCTCCGGAAATTCATGCGCTCAAACGCCGGCACGTGTGTGAATCAGAAGCCGATCGTCCACAAAGGCCAGCACGTGAAACGCGGGCAAGTCATCGCCGATGGTCCGAACACCGATCAGGGCGAGCTCGCGCTTGGCCGAAACGTACTCGTCGCGTTCATGCCTTGGAACGGGTACAACTTCGAAGATGCCATTATGATTTCGGAGAAGGTGGTGAAGGAGGATATTTACACTTCCATCCACATTGATGAGTTCGAGATCGGGGCGCGCGACACGAAGCTGGGACCAGAAGAAATTACGCGTGACATCCCAAATGTTAGTGAGGAGGCCCTGCGCAATCTCGGCTCCGACGGGGTCGTGCGGGTCGGGGCCGAAGTGAAACCAGGCGACATTCTCGTTGGTAAAATTACGCCGAAGAGCGAAACCGAGTTGGCGCCTGAAGAACGTCTCCTCCGAGCGATTTTTGGCGAAAAAGCCGCCGACGTAAAGGACACGTCGCTCACCGTTCCGTCTGGCACTTACGGCATTGTGATGGATGTCAAGGTTTCATCGCGTCGCGAAGTTTCCCGGGAAAAACTCACGCCAACCGAAACAAAACGGCAGCTCAAGACAATCAACGAAGAACATAAGCGCAAGAGAGACGAGCTGACCGAGCAACTGACGGATTCGCTTTCAAATATTCTTCTGGGTGAAAAAATTCCGCTTGATGTCGTCAATGCCGAGACCGGCGAAATCATTATTCCGGCTAATCGCAAGATTACCAAAACATTATTGCGGAAGCTTGCGATAGTTCACGATCACATCGAGATCGATCCGAGTCCGATCCGGAACAAAATCCGTGAGATCATTGGCTCGTATGAGCACAAGTTCGCAGAGCTGGAGCTCGAACGCGAGCGTGCGATGGATCGGGTGGAGAGTGGCGACGATATCGACCCCGGCATCATCAAGCAGGTCAAAGTTTATATCGCCAGCAAGCGCAAGCTGAGCGTCGGAGATAAGATGGCTGGTCGCCACGGAAATAAGGGCGTCGTCGCCCGCATCGTTCCCGAAGAAGATATGCCCTTCCTGGCGGACGGAACCCCGGTGGAGATCGTGCTGAACCCACTTGGTGTCCCGAGCCGCATGAACGTTGGTCAGGTACTAGAGACGCACCTCGGAGTTGCGGCGAAGGCACTTGGATTCAGAGTGGCGACTCCAGTGTTCGACGGAATCGCGGAGAAAAAGATTCGCGAGTATCTGCACGACGCTAAG
>QHOQ01000161.1:10884-15977 GCA_003219355.1 Verrucomicrobiota bacterium | reverse complement strand
CAATTCGGCTTTGAGATTGACCTTGTAATCGTTTTCAGCGCGCAGCCGGTCGCGCGCTTCCACCCGGTTCTGGCTCATCATAATCACCGGGGCTTGGAGAGCAGCGAGGCAGGATAGGATCAAATTAAGTAGAATAAATGGGAACGGATCGAAAGCGCGGGTCGCGAGAAGGACGACGTTCATCGCAATCCAAAGCACGATCACTACGCCAAATGTAATGATGAATTTCCAACTCCCACCAAATGAGGCAATCCGATCCGATAACCGCTCACCGAACGTCAGCTTTATCTCGAACTGCTCGGCGATGTTACTCGCGAGGATTTCATGTTGCTGCAAACTTTCGATAACTTCATTGTCGAGCGTGGATAGTTCGCCGAGTTCGTCTTCGAGCACGTCTTTGACATATTCCTTCCGGAACTTGCCGAGATCCTCCAGGCAAATGAAATCCTTCCCGTCGAAGTCGGGCATACGTTTCTTGATGAATTCGAGAAGTGACGGCCGAATCAACTCCGCTATCATGCCGTCGTGAGGCGACTTCGGTTTTTTGCAAATTTGGCAGATAAGTTCGGCGTTCTCTTTCATCGGAATTCGTCCTCAAAGTAAATCTGCTGTTGCACGGCTTTTCGATTCGCCTTGAATCGCCAATTGTCAATCTTAAGGTCTCCGCGCGCATGGAAGAAGCGGAAGTTCCTCTCGAGCATTTACAGGAACATGTTCATCATAGTGCCGAGCACGGCGGTCCCCCATGGATTTCCTGGGTGGCGTTGAGTACGGCTCTCCTTGCGGTCCTGGCCGCGATCGCGGGGCTTCTCTCGGGCAAATATGTGAACGAGGCGATGATGAACCAAATCGAAGCGTCCGATCAATGGAGCTACTACCAGGCGAAAAGCATTAAGGCGGTCGTGCTCGATGCGAAAATCGCGCTTTCGGGAATGCCATCGGAAAAAGATCGAGAGAACACTGCCAGGTATCAGGAGGAGGAATCTGAAATCAAATCGGAAGCCGAGCACAAGGAAGCCGACGCTAAATCAAACTTTCATAAGCACGAAGTGTTCGCGCGTGGCGTGACCATGTTCCAAATCGCGATTGCCATCGCTGCGATCTCCGCGCTTACGAAAAGACCCCGATTTTGGATCGTGAGTCTATTTTTCGGGGGCATCGGATGCGTTTTTCTCGTGCTCGCCGCAATCGCGCGCTGACCGATGCCTACATCTGCGCATGCTGTGTTGGCAAGCCACGCTCACCGAGCCATGGGAAATATCGTCGGACGCGCGCGACACGTTTGAGCCCGAACGGTTCGATCGCTTTGCTCCGAATGTGCGCGATGGCTTCCTCGACGGAATCGGTGGCGTAGATCAGGTTTAGATCAGAAGCGCTGATCATTCCGTGCTGCGCCATTTTGTCGATAAAACCCATCAGTTCTCGCCAGTAATCGGTACCCATGATCACGATCGGAAAGTTTTTGATTTTCCCCGTTTGAATGAGCGTGACCGCTTCGAATAGCTCGTCGAGCGTGCCTGCGCCGCCGGGCATGACGACGAAGGCGTAAGAATATTTAACGAGCAGCGCTTTGCGGACGAAGAAGTAATGCATCCGGACGCAGCGATCGAGATAAGCATTTGCCGCTTGCTCGGACGCAAGCTCGATGTTGCAGCCAACCGAATGGCCACCGACTTCTTTCGCACCGCGGTTGGCCGCTTCCATAATGCCAGGCCCGCCGCCAGTCATGACCGTGAATCCGAGCCGGGCAATGGCTGCGCCCATTTTTCGAGCCAGTTCGTAATTCGGATCGTCGCACTTAATGCGGGCCGAGCCGAACACGGTCACACATGGACCGACGAAGTGAAGCGTGCGAAATCCGCGCAGGAAATCGCGCATCACTCTGAGCAGAGTGACGAATTCCTCGAAACGCGAACGCGGCCCTTCGAGGAAGATTTCATCCGCGCATTCTGCGGGCGCACTCAAAGGACTAGGAGATCCCTGCGGCGCTGCGGTCATTGAGTCGTCGTTGTCCTGCACCAGAGCTTGATTACGCCTGAACGCGATTCGGATTCAAGCGAGATGATGTCTGCCCGGCTATCTTTGCAGGTTATGATTAAGCGCAGCACGTAAGCGATCGAGAAAGGGCGTCTGCGCTGGATTTATTTTTTGTCGCGCAACTGCTTCTGGGAAAAACTCTACCCGATCGATCTCCGGAAATTCTTTCAGCTTTCCCGAACCCGGCGGCCATTCCATGTCAAAAGTATTTGATGTGAGTTTGAAGGGCTCAGGCAAGTCGCCTTCGAAAGCCCAGGCGTAAACCGTCTTGCCGCCTTTTTGTCTTATGGAACCAAGCTCTATCCAGTTTCCAGATGGTTTAATTCCGAGTTCTTCTTCAAATTCAATCTGAGCGCGCGCCAGGAAATCTTCGCCGGGAGCGGCTTCGCCTTTTGGAATTGTCCACGCACCATCGTCTTTCCTGGCAAAGAACGGACCCCCGGGATGCACGAGCAGCACTTCCAGCGCGCTGTCTTTACGCCGGAACATGAGCAGGCCCGCACTGGTCCTGGCCCGTGAGCGCGATTTTGAGCTTTCTTGCATGCCCGGATCCGATCAAGGATTTCTAACTCATCGCCAACGCGAGCATATCATTGAATCAACAAACAAAATTCGTTGCAGCGTTGGCTGCAATCTGCGCCGTCTTCTGGACTATCGCAGCGATCCATCCGGTTGATCGACAAGCATGGATTTTGGAAAATCTACTGCTTGTTCTTTTTGTCTTCGCGCTTTCGCTCACGCATCAGCACCTGCAGCTTTCCAATGCTTCCTACATCTTCATCGCGCTTTTCGTTATTCTTCACACGATTGGCGCGCATTACACGTATGCAAAAATGCCCGTTGGTCTGTGGGCGAAAGATTTCCTTGGATTCTCGCGAAACCACGCCGACCGAGCGGCTCATTTTGGATTCGGATTTTTTCTGGCATTCCCAGTTCGCGAACTGTTGCTCCGCTTCGGCGGAATACGTCGCGGCTGGAGCTTCTGGCTACCGCCCGCGATCATTCTCGCGATTAGCGGTTTTTTTGAAATTCTGGAAGGAATCATTGCCCAAATCGTTCGACCCGACCTCGGCATCGCTTATCTAGGCACACAAGGCGATATCTGGGACGCGCAAAAAGACATGGCGGCCGCTTTCTTGGGGGCGATTCTAACTGCAGTCCTGCTAAGCCTGCGCCACGCACGCCGATGATGCGGCCGATGATGCGATTTAGCCGACCGCGACAGTATTGGCTTCGCACAAATCGTACTCGGAACCATCACGTTTGTGATATTCGCCGCGGCGGCCGCCGCGATGTTCATCTTGTAGAAGGCGCGCTGCCTTCTTTTTTGTCGCCCCAGACGTGAAATGTGTACGTGAAAACCACGTAGCCGAGCACTTCATGCGGGCTGTCGTTAGTCACGTAGATCGCGGGATTGAATTGAAAATCGCGCGTCACATTACAGGTGAACCCGATCGTCGATGAATTGCCCGAGCCGCTTTGGAAATCGACCTGAACGCGCCAGGTTTGGTTGAAATCGTAGGCGTAACCGAGAATGGCTTCGTTGCGAAAATCGACATGGGTCGCACCGGCGATGAATTTGTGGTGCTCGGTGTAGTAGCCGGCTTCGATATACGGCTGAGGATCCACGTTCAGGTGCGGTGACCAGTTCACGAAGCCGACGGAGAGCAGGTATGGCTCTTTCGTGAGCAGTCCAAACTCCGTGCCAAAAATCCAATCATCCGGCTTAAATCCGCGAAAGACCGCAAACTCAGCCCATTTCGTCAACCCCATCTCAGCTTGCAGCTCGTACGGGTTTGCGATCTTCTCACTCTGTGCCTGGAAACTGAGCGAAAGATCACCCGGTCCCTGCAAGTCTGGCGTCACGATTTGGCTGAGCCCTTTCGTCGTCGCCAAACATGAAGGGGCGCCTGCGCCAATCATCATCATCACGACGAGCGCCGCGAACTCGATTCGCTTGTGTCTCGCTCCGCCTGTCGCTTTCTCTAAAACCTTCGCCATGCTGCCGCGAGTAAAACCGTTGTTTCGGAATTTGTCGATTCAGTGTTGAACACGGAAGCGGCGATCCTAAGCTAGGGTGATGCGTGTGCTTGCCATCGACGCCTCTTTACGCAACACCGGTGTCGCAATCGTCGAGGCCAACAATGGCAAACCGCGCTCTCTCTATTTCGGGACCATTCGCAATGCGAGTTCGGTCCGCTCCTCATCTTGCCTGGTGGCGATTCGCGATCGGCTTGCCGAATTAATTCGTGAACATGAACCGGATTGTTGCGCGCTCGAATCGGTTATTTACGTGCAAAGTTATAAGACCGCGATTGTTCTGGGGGCCGCGCGAGGAGCGGCTATTCTGGCGGCGGCGGAAAACGGCCTGCCTATCTTTGAATACGCACCGAATCGCATCAAACAGGCAACTGTGGGCACGGGCGCGGCCGGAAAAAATCAGGTCGCCTTCATGGTGCGCGCGCTTCTTGGCCTAACGGAAACCCCCGATACCGATGCGGCTGACGCGCTGGCCATCGGCTTGACCCACTTGCGTTCACAAGAGGCGGCCCGGCTCGGTGTTCCGGGCAGCGAGCAAATATGAAGACCGATCTTCGCGTGCGTTGGCTCGGCCGAATCGAATTTGCCGACGCTCTCGTATTGCAGGAAGAACTTCTTGCTCAAAAACGAGAAGATCGCTCGCTGAAAGACGAATTGCTTTTGCTCGAACATGAGCCGGTGTACACGATCGGCCGAACACCGGATAAATCGAGTTTGCTTGGCTCGGCCCATCTGCCGCATCCACTTTTTGCGATCAACCGCGGCGGCCAGGCCACTTACCACGGACCCGGTCAATTAATGGGTTATCCGATCATCGACCTTCGCCAGTGCGGGCAAGATTTACATCGATATCTGCGCTGGCTCGAGCAGTTGCTCATTGAGCTTCTCGGCGATTACGGAATTGCCGCGTCGCGACGCGAATCGCTAACGGGGGTTTGGATCGACCATCGCAAGATTGCTTCCATCGGGGTCGGCGTACGCCATTGGATCACGATGCACGGATTTGCCCTAAACGT
>QHOQ01000161.1:1747-10708 GCA_003219355.1 Verrucomicrobiota bacterium | reverse complement strand
AGATAACGTCAGCGACATTATTGGCAAAGCGCAACGCGGCTTGCGAATCTCCGATACCGAACTAGCGGAAAAGGCACGCGTCAGCTCGCAAAAAATTCGCAAGCTGCGGGAGGGCGATTTCGATGAACTGGCGCTTTTGCGCGTTGCCCCGGTCCTGGGCCTTGCCGCGCGAGCACTTTGCGAACTCGCCAAGAATGAATGGCATCCGAAAAAGATTGATGAGCGAGACGGCCTCGCCCAATTCAACACCCAATACCACGGCATGGCAGTCAACGCCTATCTGGTTTGGGACCCGGCAAGTCGTGCGGCGGCGGCTTTTGATACCGGCGCCGATTGCAGTGAAATGGTCCGCGTTACGAAGGAGAAGAAGCTGAATTTGAAACTAATTTTCCTTACCCACGCACACTCCGATCATGTCGCGGACCTGCCTTGTCTGCGCGAGGAGACCGGCGCGCAAGTCTTCACTCCGGTGCGCGAGTCAGTTCCGGGCGCGGAATCAATCGATGAAGGAAAGCGCTTTCGCCTTGGCAAGCTCGAGATCGATACGCGGCTAACCTGGGGCCACTCCAGTGGCGGCATGACTTACGTTGTAAACGGTCTCGCGCCCCCGATCGCAATCGTCGGCGATTCGATTTTTGCCGGCTCGATGGGCGGCGGAAACGTTTCCTATGATGATGCCCTGCGGAATAATCTCGAGAAAATCCTAACGCTGCCGGATGAAACGATCATTTGTCCGGGTCACGGGCCGATGACGACGGTTGGAGAAGAGAAACAACACAATCCATTTTTTGCCGGACAGGTGGATTGATGTTTGATGTAAGCTCGCGATGTGGACAAAGCGGAGTTGCTGGATCGAACGAAAGCATTTGGCCGAGGAGTTCTGACATTGGTCGATCATTTACCGCGGACACGTCCGGACGCGCCATCGGGAATCAGCTAATTCGGAGCGGCACTTTAATTGGCGCGAATTATCGCGCAGCATGTCGGTCTCGGTCGCGGGCTGAATTTGCCGCGAAACTTGGTGTCGTCGCGGAAGAAGCGGACGAAACAGTTCATTGGCTCCAGCTAATTCGCGATGGTGATTTGTTATCGACGCAGCAAGTCGCTGCTTTACTTAAAGAGGCTGACGAACTGACCGCAATCTTCACGGCGGGTCGGCGCACATCGACTAAAAATCAAACCTCAAACCTCAAACCTTAAACATGAACGTGGGATTTGTCGGAGTCGGCCGGATGGGCGCGAACATGGCCCGACGGTTAAAGGATCGCGGTTTTCATGTTACCGCGGTTTACGACGCGAATCGCGCGGTCGCGACCTCGCTCGCGCAAGAGCTTAGTTGCGCCGCTTGTCAGGATCTATCGCAAGTCACGGCAGAATCCGACGTGATTCTCACCGTTGTGACCGATGACCACGCCACGCGCGACATTTTCGCCGGAAGCAGCGACAATCTGCTAATCAACGCGCGCGGCAAACTTTTCATTAACTGCGCGACTCTCTCGCCGCAAGTTCATGTCGATGTGGAAGAGTTGGCCCATAAGGCCGGCGCACAGGCGCTCGAAGCGTGCATGGCCTCAAGCATCACCCAGGCGCGGGAAGGTTCGCTTTACCTCATGTGCGGAGGAAGCGAAGATGCATTCCGAAAAGCGGAACCCGTGTTGCAAGCGCTTGGTTCTTCCATCCGATTCATCGGTAAATCAGGTGAGGCGGCGAAAGTGAAAGCCCTCGTCAATATGGTGATGAACATCAATACCGCAGGGTTGGCGGAAGGGCTCGCGCTCGGCGCCGCGCTTGGTCTTGATCTGGAAATGTTGAGAAAAGTCTTTTCGCAAACCGGCGCTGCTTCGCGCGTGCTCGAAACTGACGGCGAAGACATGCAGAATCGCGAGCACGCGTGCTTTTTCTCAGCCGCTCATGCGGCCAAAGACAGCGGCATCGCGCTCGATCTCGCACGCAAGGTTGGTCTCGATCTGCCACTCGCTCGCGCGACAAAGGAACAATATGACCGAATGGTGAAAGAAGGACTGGGCGAACTCGACAAGTCAGGCATTGCCGAGCTGACCTTCGAAGATCGGCATAAACATTCCGGCGATCGGATGTAACAAGGCATTGAACCCTCGTTGAGAGGGAGAACCAATTTACGCAACGTCTCCGGCATTACTCTTGCCCGATACGGCACCGATAATCGGGACTCAGCCGAGGCGAAACCGAATGTCGCGGATCGTCTTGCTGCCGAAACGTTGTTTTAATTTTCGCAGGATCTCGATCTTCGACACCTGTTCGAGCTCGTAGTGCAAGGCGGGCTGCAGGACGCGCACGTAGAGAAGCCCTTCACGCAAAGCGACTGGAGCAGAGTGGGCGGCAATAAAGTCGCCGACGATTTTTGACCAGGCGTCGATGACTTCCGTTTCGTGGAGGCGTTCGCGCAATCCGAGGCGCTGCATGATTTTCGGCAGCAGCTCGGCAGTGCGCTGAAATCGATCCGGGCGAACCTTTTTCTCAGGTAAACCACGCCATTCGGCGATTACGACGGAGCGAAGGGCAGAGTTCATGGCAGCTTTATTTAGCCGCCGATGAAGGCGGATGAAACACAGCTTCTTTCCGAAATCCGGCCTCTGGTTCCATGATCGGCTAGTATTTCCTCCGCATATTGCTTGGCAGAATGTTCAACTCGGTCCGGTACTTGGCGACTGTGCGGCGCGCGATCGGAATACCGCGTTCGCTCAGGATTAGGACAATCTCCTGGTCGCTTAGCGGCGCGTTGCCATCCTCGTTCTTGACGAGATCCAGGATCACCTCTTTCACGCTGGTATTGCTCATCGATTCGCCGCTGGCCGTTTGATAGCCGGACGTGAAGAAATATTTCATTTCGAAGACGCCCTGTGGCGTGGCCATGTATTTGCCGGAAACGGCCCGACTCACCGTCGTTTCATGCACACCCACCGCATCGGCGATCTCCTTCATGGTCATCGGTTTTAAGTGCGACGTGCCGTGCTCAAAAAAATCGCGCTGCCGCGAAACAATCTGCTGCGCAATACTAGAAATCGTCTGCTGGCGCTGGTGGATCGATCTGATCAGGAATTTCCCGCTGCGAATTTTATCGCGGATGTAATCTTTGACTTCGCTCCCGTTGCCGTCCTGCGCCATGATGTCTTTGTAAGTGTTGCTGATACGCAGCAAATGCGGAATTTGCTCGCCGTTTAGAATGACTTGATAGTCGCCGTCGGTTTTTTCGACTGTCACGTCTGGAAGAACGTAGTTTGGCGGAGCGGTGGCAAAGATCTGGCCTGGGCGCGGATTGAGCCGCGCTATATTGTTGGCGCACTCCTGCACCTTTTCCACACTCATGCCCATGCGGCGCGCGATTTCAGGGAAGCGCCGTTTACCCAAATCCTCCATGTGCTCGGAGATGATCTTGTATTCAAGACTGTTTTGTTTCCCCTCGCGTTCCAGTTGGATGAGCAGACACTCCCGCAAATCTCGCGCGCCCAGGCCCGGCGGATAAAAAGTCTGAATCAGCCCCAGCATTCTCTCGAAATCTTCCTTCGGGATGCCGGTATTGAGCGTCATCTCTTCCGGCGTGGCTTGGAGAAAGCCGTTGTCGTCGATGCTGCCAATGATCAGTTCCGCGGCCTTGCGGTCAGCGGCATTGAGGGCCGTCTGATTCAGTTGCCCAATCAGGTTCTGCTGCAGCGTTTCCTGGGTGGCGATGGAATCAAAAAAGAACTGTCGTTTATCTTTTGCCTCCTGCGAACGGCCGCTGTAGCTGCCCGACTGCGCCATGTAATCGCGCCATTCCTCATCTAACGTCGCCAACTTCTCGAATTCCTCTTTGAAATTGTCGTCCGCGGAAGATTCGGCGCCATTGCGCTCCTCCGGACTTAGGTCAGTCGACAGCTCCTCCAGCACCGGGTTTGTCTCCATTTCCTGCTGAACCAGATTACGCAGTTCGAGCAGGGGCGTTTGGAGGATCAGAAGGCTTTGCTGGAGCTGTGGCGCGAGAACTTGTTGCAGGGCAAAATTTTGCGACTGATGCATTCCTTGTCCGGCCATACGCCGAGTTTACGGCTTAGCCAGCAACAGGCAAAGCAATTCGCGCGGCAGTAATCTGTAGTGGCAGGCCTATGGCCCCCGCGGGAATTTGCAGTTGCAGAGGACACGGCTGCCTCTACAGCGACATATATCCACCAACCAGCGCCCGCTCCGAGTGCAGAACTCGGGACGTATCCAGTTATCTGGATATCGTGCTCACACTCCTGCCATTTCCCATTTTGCGATCGTTTCCTGAATCAAGCGGGCGATCTTGTCGTTCACTCTTGCGAAATAGGTTTTCGCTTTCACCGAATCAAAGTTCGGATAACCCTGACCTTCCTTGTAAAGCATAATGGTCGACGGGAAAGGATACGCGCTCCAGGTATTGGGCGGCGGAATTGGAGTCGCCATTTCGGACTTGTAATGTTCTTTCTGAACGAGAGCAGGATCGATCGCCATGATGTAGGCCGTCTCATTTTCCGCTCCGTGACCGCCGTCTTCGCCGAACACTTCCATCGTCACATCACTGCAATACGACCACCAGTTCACGGCCAGAATTCTTGTTTCTGTCTCGCGTCCGATTGACTGCACAAGCGCGCTCAGGATCGCAGTCTGGCCACCGCCGTGGCCATTTAGCAAAATGATGTTTTTGAATTTGTTCTTTGCGAGACCGACGACGACTGCACGCACATAAGCCCGATAAACATCTTCAGGAACGGTGAAGCTGCCCGGATACGCGTCCAGATTTCCAGTGAATCCGTAAGGAATCACCGGCGCAACCAGCGCGTTAACTCGCGGTGCGATCTCGCGTGCCATCGCCACAGGCGCGAGAATATCCGTCCCATTCGGTGCGACGCCATGTGGCTCAAGCGTCCCCAGCGGAAGCAAAATCGTGTTGATTCTCGCAGGAACCCATTCGCGAAACTCGGTCCAGCTGATGCGCTCCATTTCGCGCGTGCTGGGGGCATTCTGCTGGCCGGTATTCATCGAAACAGATTAGCAGGAGCACGAGCATCCTGCTTGTGTTTTCTAAATCGGTTGCAAGCTTCAGACCCACGCTACGTTTTCCCGGCTACCATCACCCAATCCACGGGTCGATCGAACGCGAGGATTTCTTCAAAGGCATCCGCTGCTCCGTTGCACGGGATCGCAATTAAATCCGCGAAATAGTTGGCGCGAATCCGGCCGAGGGCTTGTGGCTTCCCGAGCGCGCGTGCCGCATTCACAGTCACCATTTCCAAGATCTCTTTCGACGAAAGCGCGGGTTCGCTCCGCCGAAAAGCGCGCAACTCTGCAAATAAACTCAGGTCCTCGTTGCTCGCCAGGCTATCGGTGCCCAGGCAAATGTTGAAACCGAAAGAGCGCAATCTTTCGAAATGAAAACGGCTGTGCGTGAAATAGCCATGACTGCGCGGTGAGTGCACGACGTGGAATTTTCTCGTGGGTCCTTCGAGTAGCTCGAAGTCGCTTTCCGCTAATTCGTTCAGATGCGCGACGATCCATTCCGCTGGTAGCGCGCGCCCGGCAGGTGCGCCGATAATCCTGGTGAACCAAGCGAATGGCGTCTCATGTCCGCAATCGCTCATATCACGCCCGACGCTTTTCAAGAATTCATAAAGCGGCCCCGACGCATCGTGAAACATCGACATCTCCTCGCGCGCCTCTGCCAGGTGCGTAGTCACCAAAATGTTCTCGTGCTGCGCGACTTCTTTGCAGCGTCGGTACAAATTCGCGGAAGCAGTAAACAGCGCGTGCGGCGCGAACCCGATCCCACCACCCGAATCTCTCGCGCGTTTCATCGCATAAATTGCAAGATCGACAACTTCGCCGGTGCGACTTGGATTGCGCACGTCGATTAGCTCCGCAAACCACCAAGTCCGAATCGGAGGATTAACGCCAGGGATCAATTCTGGAAAGGCGGTGAGATTTGCAACCGTCGTCGTCCCAAATCTTTTCGCCTCGGCAAAACCTTCCGCGATCGATGCCAGATAGTCTTGCTCGGAGAGTTTTGCCTTTTCCGTGTTAATCGCGCGAATCCAGTCCGTAAACGATTTTTGCGGCGAGATTTTACCGCGCAAACAAGTGTAATCGAGATGGCAATGCGCGTTGATTAGCCCCGGCAGCAGAGCTTGCTCGCCAAGGTCGACAAGTTCTTGTCCCGAGTGACGACCGGAAATTTCCGGAAACGTTCCGATATCGACAATTCGATTTCCGGAAATCACGACCGCGCCGTTCTTAATCGGCGGACCGTCCATCGTAACGACGACGCGCGCGCGGACGATCATTCGCCTTTGACTGCCCTGCGGCATTCGTTAACAAGCAGGTTGCACGGTTCCTGGCAAAGCAGCGGAATGCAGCGCTCCTTATGTCCAGTCTGGTCGTGCAATGGATCGAATTTTTCGCGCGGCAATTTTGTCGACGCGACCGTACCGCGCTTGTTCCGTTTCCAGAGAATCGTGCGTAAACAGCCACCGTCGGATCGGCAAAAATTCCCGACGACATTGTCGATCTGTTCATCCGAAATTTTCGCCGCAACCCGGTACATCCCGGATTGTCGATCCAAAGTTTCCCGCAGCGGTGTAGTGCGCAGTTGGCTAGTTTTCCACGCAACAAAAACGGCGAGCCTGCCTGGATAAAAATGATCGATGGCGCAGCTAAGTTCTTCGAGTGTTGCAAGTTCCAGGCGCCAGTCGTGCCGCAGATTTGGTGCGGTTTTTAGCGGACGATAATTGCCGGCATCGTCGAACTTGCTGAGCTCGATTGCGTCTTCGGGGGCACTGCAAAAAACCTTCAAGTCGTCGCAGCCCTCATCATCGCAATGTGAAAGCGCGAAACCGCCAATATCCAATTTTCGGATCGCGATCTGGCCGATTCGCCGGCAGCCAGTCAACGCAACTTCCAAGGTACGCTCAATCGCATTGAGCATCGCGCCGCGTCGACTTCTAGTGGAGGCAATGCGCGATGAGCCCGCACGCGCGCTCGAGGAATTGCTGATCTTCGTCACCGAAGGCGTTCGCCCTTTCGCTCTCGGCATCAAGCATTCCAAGGATCTTATGGTGCTCATTAATCATCGGGACAATGATCTCGGAGCGCGTCGTGTGAAACGTCGGCAGATATCGCGGATCGTGATGCACGTCCCCGACGATGACCGGTTTCCCGGATTCCAGTGCTGCCCCGCATAAGCCTTGAGTGATTGGAAACCGCGGATACGCCGGCGGTTCGTCACCCGTTTCCGCAAGGATGACAAATTCGTTCTTCACGATTTTATAAATGCCGATCCAGCGATAATTGCGCGCCTCGCGAATCATTTCCACGAGTTCCCTCATTCGCGTCGGCGTGCAGCCGCCGGCCAGCGCAAAGGCGCCGATCGCCTGCAGCTTCTTGCATGTCGTTTCTTTCATTCGCGGGAGAGCAATCTCGTGCAAAAGAAAACAAGCGCGAGCGGGATTTCAACTTTTCGCGATCAACCCGCAAGAGAGCTTTCGGAGTCAAATTTTGCTGCCTGTTCGATAATGATGTCGGCGAAACCTGGATCGGTGCCGATGGACGACGCATAGAATAGCGAGCGATCATCGACTTTGTAGGGATTGCGTCGAAACACCTCGCCGCGTGCCACGCGTGAAGTCATTGCCTGCCGCGTCGTAGGTCGCTCGGGCGACCGAAGGCGGGTCGATCCTTCCTTCGTGATTCCCAGCAACACGGGAATGTCTTCGTAACTGTGTAATCCATCCGAAATGAAAAATGGAACGACGACGACATTCGTCGTCCTCGTCAATTTTTGCCAGTCGGAAACGAGCGGTGACTCTTCCATGTAAGCATTTAGCACGGCCGCATATTTTCCGAGCGACCGGATTTTGTCTGCTTCGCGTTTAGCCGCCACCGCGCTGTTTTCATTCAAATCCGTGCCGTGCGCGACAATCAGCAAACTGGTCTCGGCCGGATCGGCATCTTGCGCGACCTCCTCTGCACGCTTGAGCAGCAATTTGGTCACGAGCGAATGATTTCCCACCGGATCGCAGTACTTCCAGATTTGGCCGCTTGAACGTTTTGTCAGGCGGCCATTCAATTCAAGTTCACGCGGGATCACCGTCTGGGCGAAATACCCTTCGCTAATGAAATTCGGCACGACGTAGACTTCGCGAATAGAAGCAGGATCGAACAAAAAAATCGCATCGCGCAAACTCGATTCCTCTTTCCAAAAGGCGCACCCAACCTCGGCAAAAAGTTTTCGACGCCGAATCTCGGCCGCGTGTGCCAGCGTCGGCGCGCTCGAGTCCGGATTCACGGTCGAGCCATGGCCGACGATGAGCAGCGCGCTATTGGATTTTGAGATCATCTTCAATTCCAATCTCAGACGTCCAACGTCCTACGTCCAATTGACCCCATCGGTCTTTGGATGTTGAGGGTTAAGCGTTAGGAGTCTACGTTTTCGATGATGCGCTATCGCAGGTACAAAAACGCCGACCTAGCCGTCAGCGAGGTCGGCTTCGGGCTGTGGACGATTTCGACCGGCTGGTGGGGAAATTTCACGGAAGGCGAAGCGATCGCCCTCATGCACAAGGCATTCGACCTTGGCGTTACGCTGTTCGACGCGGCCGATACTTACGGGAACGGGTTAAGCGAGGAGCTGATCGCGAAAGCGTTCCCGAAACAGCGGGATGAAATAATCATCGCGACGAAAGTCGGCTACGATTTCGTGCATCACGGTGAAGCGCGCGGGCGCGGCCAGCGCGAAATTCCACAAGATTTTTCATCCGAAGCGATCACGCGCGCGACCGATGCGGCGCTCAAGCGATTAAAAACCGATCGGATCGATCTCCTCCAGCTGCACAATATCCGGATGCAGCAGGTGTATGATGACGCGCTCTGGACAACACTCGAGAAATTAAAATCCAGCGGCAAAATTTGCTATTACGGAATTGCGCTGGGGCC
>QHOQ01000161.1:0-1722 GCA_003219355.1 Verrucomicrobiota bacterium | reverse complement strand
GTCTCCAACATATTTACAATATGCTCGAACAACATCCCGGTCGCACGCTGCACCACACCGCGACAGAAGCAGCCAAAGACACGATGTTTCTCATTCGAGTCACGCATTCATCCGGAATGCTCGAGGGAAAATACACGGCGGAAACAATGTTCCCACCGACCGATCATCGCAGTCATCGTCCGCGCAGTTGGCTGCTCAATGGGATTAAAAAGATCGATAACTTGCGCTTTCTTGAAAATTCCGAGCGCACTCTTGGACAAGCCGCGTTGCAATGGTTGCTCGCCGACGATCGCGTCGCCTCGACTTTGCCCAACATTTACAACGAAGAACAATTGATTGAATTCGCAAAGGCACCTGATTGTCCTCCGCTCACGAGCGACGACATGGCGAAGATCGAAGATCTCTATGCCGATAACTTCGGTCTCTCGCCGGAAGAGCCAAAATTCAAAGGCACGATGGAGTTGCCGAAGGAAAGTGCAGTGGCCCAAAATGCCTGAGTATTCCAACGCTGACGGACACTGCTTTTCCGTAAGGGCTCACAGCTTCTTGGTGCGATTATAGGTCACCGCTTTTTTTCAGTCCGTTTCATTGCGAAGATGGTGTGATCGCCGGATGTTTTGCATCGGAGGCGCTCATGAAAATTCCAAAGCAGCTCATCGATTTTCTGAACGAAAGCAAAGTCCGCTACGAAATTCTGCATCATCCCGAAGCCGTCACCGCGCAAAGGATCGCCCAAGCGGAGCACGTAAAAGCGCGGCATCATGCGAAGGTTGTAATGGTAAAGTCCGGAGAACAACACGTAATGACGGTGCTTCCCGCGGATCACCAGATCGATCTTGAAAAGGTTGCGAAGGCCATTGGAAAAGGCGCTTCGCTGGATACCGAACAAGAATTTAAGTCGCTATTTCCGGACTGCGCGACTGGGGCGATGCCGCCATTTGGCAGTCTCTATGGTCTGCCAATGTACGTGGACAAGCGTTTGGCCCAGGAGAATTACATCGTTTTCGAAGCGGGCACTCATACCGACGCGATTAAACTCGGCTATGCTGATTACGAGAAAATTGTGAAGCCGCAGGTTGAAGATTTGGCGGTTAAGATTCAGCCCATGAAATCGGGATGAAGATCGCGTTAACGGGCTTGGGGCTCTGGCTCTTGTGCGCGACAGCGATTGCCGCCGAGAAGATTTGCCTCATCAAGATCGATGGAGCGATCGGGCCAGCCACGGCGAGTTACATTTCGCGAAGCATCGATGAAGCCCGGACGCAAAACGCGCAATGCCTGGTGATTCAGCTTAACACACCGGGCGGCTTGCTCGATTCGACGCAAACGATTGTGCAAAGCTTCCTGGGGTCCACTGTGCCGGTGGTAGTGTATGTCGCCCCGACAGGGGCGACCGCAACCAGCGCAGGTTGTTTCATTACCGTTGCCGCGAGCGTCGCGGCGATGGCACCGGCCACGACGATTGGCGCGGCGCATCCCGTCACGCTCGGCGGTGCTCCAAGCGGCGGCGAAGAAAAGCTCGACGACACGATGAAGCAAAAGCTCGAGAATTTTTCCGTAAGCTACATCGAAGCGATCGCTGCCAGGCGCCAGCGTAACGTCGATTGGGCCAAATCCGCTGTAAAAGAGAGCGCGTCGATCAGCGCAGAGAAAGCACTTCAGTTGAAAGTTGTCGATCTGATCGCCGCCGATCTGCCGGAGTTGCTGAAGCAATTGAATGGA
>QHOQ01000160.1 GCA_003219355.1 Verrucomicrobiota bacterium | reverse complement strand
GAAAAAGCTAAAGCCACCCGATGAATTTTCAGAAGCAGCCTTTCGCAAGATCGACAACGAAATCTGGGACCTGCGCATCGCTGTCCTTGGCGAAGAGCGCGCGAAGCAACGAAGTCCCGAAGATGCCAAACGCTCGCCGGTGGAAACGTATTAAGTCTTTGTGCCTACCCCCCTTGGCGTCAGTACGCCTAAATTTAGATCCAGAGTTTTCTTCTTATTTTGTTCAGCGAGCTTCGGTTCGTACAAACGGATGCTCGAATGAGCAGTAAAAGAAGAGGCCCCAGTCGGGCGAATCGGAGGTGAGGCCGATGGGCAGAGCCAGGCCAACGCCCAATGCGAGAACGGGATTAATTGCATGCGACCTGCTCACTCGCGCCTACGCTAAGGGAATTCCCCGGAAATCTTCGACTCCGCTCCGCTTCGGTCAGAATGACGAGCTGCGCGTGAGCCAGACCACACCTTGACCCCTCCGGCAATTCCAGACTATTCTCCGCTCTCGTCAGTCCGCCTTTATCAAGGAATATGCGCAACGAACTCACTGTCCGCGGGATTATCATAGGCGTGGTCATCACACTTGTGTTCACCGCGGCGAATGTGTATTTCGGCCTTAAGGCTGGCCTTACTTTTTCGACATCGATTCCTGCGGCGGTGATTTCGATGGCGATGCTACGCGGTTTCCGGGATGCGACTATTCAGGAAAACAACATTGTGCAGACGGTTGCCTCAGCGGCAGGTACACTGTCGTCGATCATTTTCGTATTGCCGGGTTTGATCATGATCGGCTGGTGGACTGGCTTTCCGTTTTGGATCTCTTTTGCGATTTGCGCGTTGGGCGGCGTTCTGGGCGTGATGTACTCGATTCCGCTGCGCCGCGCGTTAGTGACTACGTCTGACCTGCCCTATCCCGAAGGCGTCGCTTGCGCCGAGGTGTTGAAGGTTGGTAGTGCCGGTGATACCGCACATGCTACCGACATTGAACACGGACGCGCGGGTCTCCTTGCAGTGTTGTGGGGATCGATTGTTTCAGCGGTGTTTGCGATCATCGTAGCCACGCAACTATTTGCCTCAGATGTAGCGCAGACCTTCCGAATCGGCAGGCAAGGTGCAGTGAGCGGTTATGATTTCTCTCTTTCGTTCGCACTGCTTGCGATAGGCCACTTGGTTGGTCTCTCGGTTGGAATTGCGATGCTCCTCGGCGCAGTGATCGGCTGGGGCTGGGGCGTGCCGCACTATTCAGCGCTGGCACACGACGTCAGCACTGCCGCGGGCGCACTCGCGCAGAGTACTTGGAGCCATAAGGTGCGTTTCGTCGGCGCTGGCGCGATCGGCGTTTCCGCGATCTGGACACTGCTGAAGCTCGTTAGGCCAGTTGCGAGGGGCCTCGCTGGCGCGATGGCCGCGTCGCGCGCGCGCAAAGCCGGCAAGGGGGACACGCTGCCAATCACTGAACGCGACATTCCAATCGGTATTGTCGGTTTTGTCACATTAGTCTGCATGCTGCCGATCGCGTGGCTGCTCGGCTATTTCGGCAACATCAGCGGCCTCGGGGCGCACGTCGCAGCGCTGACGATCGGCGGCGTGACCTATGTCGTGTTGATGAGCTTCTTCGTTTCGGCAGTCTGCGGTTACATGGCCGGCTTGATCGGTTCGTCCAACAGCCCGTTGTCGGGCATTGGCATTCTGGTGGTCATTGGCGCTGCCTTGCTGCTTGTGTTGGGCATAAAGCCGTATGTGTCGGCAGACGCGGGCAAATCACTGATGGCGTTCGCGCTTTTTACCACCGCTGTGATCTTTAACGTTGCCGCGATCGCGAACAATAACCTGCAGGATCTCAAGACCGGCCAACTGGTAGGCGCCACGCCGTGGAAGCAGCAGGTGGCGCTGGTGATCGGCGTCATCGCAGGCGCGATCGTGATTCCGCCGGTGCTCGATCTGGTGAATCATGCGTACGGATTCGTTGGCGCTCCCGGCGCGGAACTACGCCCCTCGCCACTGCCGGCGCCGCAGGCCGGCCTGATCTCCTCGCTGGCGCAAGGTGTGATCACCGGTAATATCGACTGGAGCTTGATCCGAATCGGCGGGTTTATCGGCGTTTGTATTATCCTGCTGGATGAAATTCTTGCGCGTACTACGCGGCACATGCGTATTCCACCGCTGGCCGTGGGCCTCGGGATCTATCTGCCTACCCAGAGCACGCTGATGATCGTGGTCGGCGCCATCGCCGGCTGGTTCTTCGACCAGCGCGCCGATCGCAGCGCGAGGCCAGAAGCGACGAAGCAGCTCGGCGTGTTACTCGCATCAGGCTTGATCGTCGGCGAGAGCGTGATCGGCGTGGTGATCTCCGCGATCGTCGTGTTCTCCGGCAAATCCGCACCGCTGGCGCTAGTCGGACTGGGCTTTGAAACCGCTGCGATCATCATCGGCGGCATTGCATTCGCGGCTACCGCAATAGTACTTTACCGGTGGATCCTGCAGATGGGGACGGCAAGATCGACATGAAACGAAGCTGGAATTTGCAGGCGAAAGGCGGGCCTTAGGAAATTATGGGCAATACGGGCTGCCGCCAGGCGCGATTGACGTCGCTCTGCAGAATCAATAACTTCAGCGCGCGTGCATCCCGACCTGGAACAATTACTCGTTCTTCAAGATCGACAACAAAAGATCAAGCAGATCCAGACAGAAGTAGAAACATTGCCGCTACAAAGGAAAAATCTTGAAGAGCAATTAGCGGGGAGCGTGGCCGGGGTTGAAGCGCTCAAACAAAAAGCGCGCCAGGTTGAAATGGGTCGTAAGAAACTCGAGCTCGACGTCGGGACACGGACCGAAACTATTTCACGGCTAAAAACGCAACAGTACCAAACGCGCAAGAACGACGAATTTCAGGCGATCGGGCACGAGATTGAGCGTTATGAAAACGAAATTCGCAAGATCGAAGACGACGAGCTCGAATTGATGGTGGAGACCGACAAGGTGAAAGCCGATCTTGGCGTCGAGGAAAAGAAATCTGCAAGCGTCAAGGAATCAGTCGCGCGTCAGACCGCGGATCTCGAAGCTAAATCACAAACCTTACAGTCGCGGCTAGAAGAGCTGACGAAAGAACGCGCCGAGATCGCCGGTAAAATCGACGAAGATTTGCTGAGCCGCTTCGAAGGTCTTTTCAAGAGCAAAGGCGACGCCGTGGTCGTTGCGCTGGAACACGAAGTTTGTACTGGCTGTCATATGAAGGTGACCACCCAAACGGCGCATCGCGTAAAAGCAGGAAAAGAAATCGTGAGTTGCGAAAACTGCGGTCGAATCTTGTACGACGTCTTGTAGTTGCTTCGCTACCCTCCGTGCCGTAGCTGCGCGAAAGGCGCGTGCTAAGCGCGGCGCTGACATGAACGGCTCGCTCCGCGCGGCATCGCCCGACGTCTACAGCTTACACATTGAAGCGGAAGAAAATTACGTCGCCATCTCGCACGACGTACTCTTTTCCTTCAAGGCGCAGCTTGCCTGCTTCGCGAGCTTTCGCTAAAGAACCGAGCGCGGCGAGATCGTCATAAGAGACTGTTTCCGCCGCGATAAAACCGCGCTCGAAATCGGAATGGATAACTCCCGCAGCAGTGGGCGCCTTGTCACCCGCGTGAATCGTCCAGGCACGCGTTTCTTTTTCGCCGGTGGTAAGAAATGTGCGCAGTCCAAGCAAATGATAGACGGCGCGAATGAGCGCATGAACACCGCTGTCCTCCACACCTAAGCCACGCAAGTATTCCATCGCCTCATTTTCGCGAAGATCGACAAGCTCACTTTCAATCTGAGCGCTGATTACGACTGCCTCAGTTGCGAAATGATGACGCGCGTAATCTTGTACTCTGTTTATGTGATTTAGCGCGCGATTGTCGATTTCGCCCGAGGAAATCGCAGCGAGATCCAGTTCTGCCACATTGCAAGCGAAGATCGTTGGCTTCGAGGTGAGCAAAAAAAATCCACGTGCGACCGTTTTCTCCTCAGAGCTTAATTTTGCAGTGACAGCGGGTTTTCCCGCATCGAGATGCAACAAGAGCTCTTCGCTGATCTCGTCTTCGATTTTTGCGATCTTGGATCCGGCACGCACCTCCTTTTGCAAGCGGTCTTTGCGTTTCTGCAGCGACGCCAAATCGGCCAGCACAAGCTCCGTGTTGACCACTTCGATATCTCGAACCGGATCGATTGTTCCACTGACATGATGAATGTCGCTGTTCTCGAAGCAGCGAACGACCTGAACGATCGCATCGACTTCGCGAATGTGACTGAGAAATTGATTGCCGAGACCTTCGCCCGTGCTCGCGCCTTTAACGAGACCAGCGATATCAACGAACTCAATCGCGGTCGGCACAATTTTTTGCGAATGCGAGATCTCAGCAAGTTTCGACAAACGCGGATCTGGCACGGTGACGACGCCAATGTTCGGATCAATCGTGCAAAAGGGATAATTCTCGGCTGGCGCTTTGTGCGTACGCGCAACGGCGTTAAAGAGCGTTGACTTGCCGACGTTCGGCAATCCGACGATACCGGCGCTTAGCATAAGCGCCGACAGTACTGCGATAGCCCAACAGCCGCAATAACTCGAGGCCGGACTCTGTGTCGTCTGGAAATGAGTGGGATGCGACGGAGAGCATCACTCGGTCCGTCAATCTAGGAAACCTTCGGGCCGGCGGGATTTGAACCCGCGACCTCTTGAACCCCATTCAAGCGCACTACCAAGCTGTGCTACGGCCCGTTCTGCCGCGAACTATCCACCAACTGCGAAAAATCGCCAGAGGTCAAAATGGATTGAGCAACCCTTCCTACGCCACGCAAAATAACAGCGTTTGTGCTAGTTGATGAATCTGAAAACTAAAGGAATCGCGACCGTATTTTTCGCCGCTGTGTTTGCTTTTTTCTGCGTGATTTCGCCGGCACCTGGCAACGATCAAGAGAGCACTAATGCGGTAAAGCTAAACATCGGCGCCATCGAGTACGCTAAAGACCTTATCAAGCAGGGATACGTCGTTGCGGACGGCAGGGGAGCGTGGAGCGAACATCACCCTTCGGCAGTAGCAGAGAATGAGTTTATCCGTCTCCATGGGTTCGGCGAATATGCAAAATGGCATCTCGGGATCGATCATCGGTACGCCGAGAATACGAAACAAAGATACAAATTCCCGTATGGCGATTTCAAAAATATTCATCGCTGCGGCGTGCTTGCTGCGCAGAGTAGGGCCGGCCAACACAAATATCACGAAATTGAAAATGCGGCGGCCCAACTCAAGACGGTGATCGCCATAAGAATGGAAGCGCATGCACAGCGCTGAGTAGATCGATTTCGATTCCTGCTTATTTCGATGTCCAGGCACTCAGGAAAACATCAATGAGCTCAGTCAGCTCGTCGCTGTAACCGCCTTCGAGAACGGCTGCCGCGGGGAAGTCGAGCTCGCGCAGCCATCCTCCGAATTTCGCGAAATCCTCTCGTTCGAGCGTCATCTGGACCAGCGGATCACCCGAGTATGCGTCGAAGCCTGCGGAGACCAGCAGGAGATCGGGCTTGAATTGAAAGAGCTTTTTCAGCGCGCGTTCAGCAATATCGACGTGTTGTATT
>QHOQ01000132.1:2275-11146 GCA_003219355.1 Verrucomicrobiota bacterium | reverse complement strand
AAAGCTGATCCTGCTTTTGCGCTTGGCAATTTATTTGGAAAATTGCCATTGTCGCGCACGCCACTGTTGAAGATCTTGGCCGCGGCTGCAAATAGAAACACAAAATCGGGAAAGGAAGTTCGATGAAAACTCGGCTTGTTCTCAGCTTCGTTTTACTGGCCGCGCTCAGCTCCGGCGCGCTCGCCAACGAAACCTACAAATTCGACCAATCGCGTTCCACGATCGGTTTCGCTGTTCACCAATTCCTCGGGACAAGTCATGGTAAATTCGCGAAATTCGACGGCAAGATCGACATCGACCGGGAGCATCCTGAAAAATCGTCAGTCGTGGCAAAAATCGATGTCCGCAGCATCGACACCGGAATCGTCAAACGCGACAACCATTTGCGCAGTGCGGAATTTTTTAACGTCGCGAAGTTTCCCGAAATCATATTTAAAAGCGGCAGGGTGAGAGAGACCGGTCAACAAAGCGGCGATATTTTTGGCGATCTCACGATGCACGGCGTGACGAAGCCGATCACACTGCATGTAAAGCTGGTGAGCTCGCTCTCGAACGATACCAAAGAAACGCGTTGGGCGGTGACAACCGAGCCGCTCAAGCGTCGCGATTTCAATTTGATGTTCAGCCAAAGCGCCGAATCGATTTCGGGAATCGGCCAGACGGTGGCAGTCAACATCGAGATCGAAGCTTCGCGCGTGCAGTGAGATGATCCTCTTTGTGCTCACGTGGATCGGTCTCGGTTGCTGGTGCGTCTGCTTTTGGTGGATGCATCGCATTTCCTCCCGCCAGGATGCCGTGTTGAAGGAACTCCACGGAATGACGACGCGCATCGAACAGATTTCGCAGGCCGGGCATAATTTGATCCGCGAAGTGCACCCACAAGTGGGCGAAATCAAGGAGCATGTAGAAAATGTCGCGGAAGCCGTCTCGCCCGGAGGCTCCGATCCGCCGCGATCGGCATCTTGATTGCCGGACGTGCGCGCGAAGATCGACATCTTTCTTTGCGGGAATTTTATGCGCTGATGAAAATTACGCCCCTCGGAGATTCTGCGCTCACCGTGCGCGTTGATGATCGGTTCAAAGACGCGCCCGAGAAAACGTTAAAGGAAGTCCTGAATGTGGTTCGACGTCTCGAGGACGCGCATATCCCAGGCGTTATCGAACTCGCGCCTGCTTACACCACAGTCGGCGTCTTCTTCGATCCGATCCGCGTGATCAACTGCGCCGTTGAACCCGGCTCTGTGGTTGAATGGATAACACAGAAAATTTGTGAGGGACTCGCGCATGGCAAGCGCAAGCAAGGCGGCCGCGCAGTCGCACGCGTAGTCGAGGTTCCTGTTTGTTACGATCCGGAATTCGCTCTCGATCTTGATCATGTCGCGCAGCACGCACAGATGTCGGCGAAGGAAGTCGTCGATCTTCACCGCGCGACGGATTATCTCGTGAACTGCATCGGATTCACTCCCGGGTTTCCATATCTCGCCGGCCTTCCAGAAAAATTGGCAACGCCGCGCCATGCCACGCCGCGAAAAGAAATTGCCGCCGGATCGGTTGCGATTGGAGGAAGGCAAAGCGGCATTTACCCGCTGCGTTCTCCCGGCGGTTGGAACGTAATTGGTCGTACGCCGTTGCGGCTATTCGATCCACAAACTAATCCTCCCGCTCTTTTGCGAGCCGGCGATCGCTTACGCTTCCAGGCAATCTCGCGCCAAGAATTCGAGACGTGGACGTTTTGAAGAGGTAAGAAGATGAGTTTAAGTCTCACACGGGCGGGATTTTTGACCAGCGTTCAGGATCTTGGTCGAAATGGTTTTCGCCAATTCGGTGTCTCGTTAGGCGGCGCGCTCGATGTGTTCGCATTGCGAGTGGCGAATCTTCTTGCGGGCAACGACGAATCGGATGCTGGACTTGAAATCACGCTCGGCGGTTTGCGAATGCGTTTTGAGGATAAGCGCGTGATCGCATGGTGCGGAGGTGAGTTCGACGTTCGCGTTGGCTCAACGCCATTGCCTGCCGGCCACTCATGTTTACTGAACGCCGACGATGAATTGACGATCAACCAACCGAAGGTTGGTTGTCGCGCGTGGCTCACGATTTCCGGCGGGATCGATGTGCCTTTTGTGCTGGGTAGCCGATCTACTGATTTGCGGGCAAATTTTGGTGGACTGGATGGTCGTGCCCTGCGCGACGGCGATGGACTTCCCCTGGGGAAACAATCAGAGTTTTCGCGATCACTTATCGATCTTTTACGCGAGCAGCGAGTTGCTTCGTGGAGTTCGCCTGCTGAATGGTCAAGCAGCGCGAAGACCGAAACGGTTCTGCGGATTATTCGCGGCGTCGATTGGTCCCGTTTCAATGACGTAACGATTCAGCGGCTGACAAGGGATGCATTCGTCGTGTCGTCCGATTCAGACCGGATGGGAGTCAGATTCGATGGGCCTGAACTACGTCGAAATGATGATGTCGACCTTGTCTCTGAGGCGGTTGCGCCCGGCACAATCCAAGTTCCACCGAACGGCCGGCCGATTCTGCTTTTGGGAGATTGCCAAACGATCGGTGGTTATCCGAAAATTGCGCACGTGATCACAGTCGATCTTCCCCTGGCAGCGCAACTTCGCGCCGGCGATCGTGTCCGTTTCTCCGAAGTTTCAATCGCCGACGCCTATCGGTTTTTGCTTGAACGTGAGCGTCAGCTCGAACGTTTTCGTATCGGACTCAGTCTGCATGATTCATGAATTTGCATGTCGATCTTAACGCCGATCTTGGCGAAGGAGCGGGTCATGATAGGGAGCTGCTGAAGCTCGTGTCGTCTGCAAGCATCGCATGCGGGTTTCATGCCGGCGACGCCGACACGATGCACGAGACGATTTCCACGGCACGCGAGGAAGGCGCGGCGGTTGGGGCCCATCCGAGTCTTTTCGATCGCGAGAATTTCGGCCGGAAACAGTTGTCGGTCACGCCTGCTGAAGTTTTTGATGCGGTCACCTACCAGCTTGGCGTCTTTCAGGCAATTGCTAACGATATCGGCGTGCGGCCGAATCATGTGAAACCGCACGGCGCGCTCTACAATATGGCAACTCACGATGAGAAACTTGCCGAGGCAATAGTGCGCGCAATCGTTTCGGTCGATTCGTCACTGGTTTTATTTGCGCCCGACAAGAGTGCGCTTGCGCGAGCTGGCGAAGCGGCGCATTTGTGGGTCGCCCGCGAAGTTTTCGCGGATCGCAATTATCTGGCGGATGGTTCGCTTGTTCCAAGAAATCGGCCGGGTGCTTTGATGCACGATCCAAAAGAATCGGCCGAACGCGTAATGCGAATGCTTCGGGAGGGGAGAGTTCGATCGATCGACAATGTCGATGTTGTGGTTCGCGCGGAGACAGTTTGCGTCCACGGTGACACACCGGGATCGGAAGAATTTGCACGGGTGTTACGGGCGCATCTTGAGAAACAAGGAGTAACAATTCGAGCGCCGAAATATCCCGAAAGATCCGAACGCGCAAAACAGTAAGAGACGTCTCGACTCTGCTTAACCTGAAAAAGATGAACGAAAAGATCGACAACAAGGCAACGAGCTTGCTTCGCGCCCTCGGTCCGATCGACGCGACTATGATCGTGATGGGCTCGATGATCGGGTCTGGTATTTTTATCACCTCGGCCGAATCATCGCGATTAAGCGGCGCGCCCGGCTGGTTGCTTCTGGCGTGGGCTGTGGGCGGCGTGATGACAATCGCTGGCGCGCTTTGTTGCTCGGAGCTGGCGACGATGATGCCGCGCGCCGGCGGCGTTTATGTTTTTTTGCGCGAAGCATACGGATCGTCCATCGGATTTCTGTACGGCTGGACTTTGTTCCTCGTGATTCAGACGGGGACTATTGCCGCGGTGGCGATTGCGTTCGCGAAATTTCTCGGCGTTTTTGTCGCAGCGGTTTCAACGGACAGTTATTTGGTCCCGCCGATTTCAATAGGCAGCTACGCCATTAGCCTGTCGAGTGAACAACTGGCCGCGATTGCGTTGATCGCGTTACTGACATGGACCAACACGCGTGGACTTAAAGTTGGAAAGATTGTCCAGAACACATTCACGTTTACGAAAACAGCTGCGCTCGCCGCCGTGGTCGTGATCGGTTTGTCGTTAGGCTGGAATGTCAACTCCGCCGCGCTGGCGTCTAAATGGTGGGATTCGTGGGCAAACGGCTGGAGCCCGCAGGTTGCGCAACCCGGCTTCACATTCGTCGGCGGGCTCGCTCTTGCACTGCTTTTTGGCAAATCGATGGTCGGTCCGTTGTTTGCCCAAACTGCCTGGACGAACGTCACGTTCATTGGGAGCGAAGTACGTGATCCGGGAAAGAATCTCGTCCGCGCACTCGTGTTCGGCTGCGGCAGCGTGGTCGTCCTTTACTTGTTAGCCAATGTTGCTTACCTCGCCGTACTGCCGTTTTCGGAAATTCAACACGCACCGCAAAACCGAGTCGCGGTGGCCATGATGAATGCTGTTTTCGGGCATCCCGGCGCGATGTGCATGGCTGCCGCGATCATGATTTCCACTTTCGGTTGCGACAACGGGCTAATCCTTTCGGGCGCTCGCGTTTACTTTGCCATGGCGCGTGACGGTTTGTTTTTCCAAAAAATTGCGACCACCAATCGCTTTCATGTCCCGGCGGCAGCATTAGTCGCGCAGGGAATCTGGACAGCTTTTTTGACGCTGCCGCGGACAGTCACCACCAACCCCGCGACCCATGAGGTTAGTTACGGGAATGTTTACAACCAACTGCTTGAATACATCATTTCGGCGGATTTGCTCTTTTACCTTCTGATGGTTGCTGCGCTAATCATTTTGCGACGCAAAAAGCCGGAAGCTGAGCGGCCGTATCGCACCTGGGGCTATCCGCTTGTGCCGATTATCTCGATCTTGCTTGCTGGATTATTGATCGTCGATCTTGCCTGGCTCGCTCCGACAACTTCGGGAATCGGAATTTTGATCGTGCTGACCGGCGTGCCGGTTTACTTCTTTTGGCGCAAACTTGCTGCGGCCTAGATGAACCCGTTTCGCGTTTGAGACGCGAAATCACTTTTGTATGCCTGCAAAATCAAAAAACAACAAATGGCAGCTGGCGCGGCACTGGCGGCGAAGCGTGGAAAACGGTCGAAGAAATCGCTCAAAGGCGCCTCGAGAGGAATGTACAAGTCGATGAGCAAAACAGAACTGCGCAGAACGGCCAAAACCAAACGCAAAAAATTGCCGAGGAAAAAGCGGCGCTAAAAATCAACTGAAACTTACCCAGACGGAGGGGAGTCCTCATTCCTTTTGCATTATTGCCATCACCTCTCTCAAAGGTTCCGCGCTCACCTTGCCGGTCCCTGTAAAGGGGTGGTCAAGAATGTAAATCAAAAACAAAATCAACGTAATCGTTACCGTGAGGGTAGTGGTAAATGTTCTTCATTCCGAAGAAATAGGTGTAAGAAACAGTGATCACCCCGCCAACAAGTAGGACTAACCAGATAACCGGTGGCACCGTGTTGTTCCCTGCAAATATTCTGAGTCGACGGTGCTGAGCTAGGTTATTTAACCGCTGTAACGATTCGGCGTAGACCTCTCTGTTGGGCACCGACTTCTCATCCATCTGATAGAACATTGTTAAAAGCCTTACCATCGCTCGGTTGGAATGAAGACTTATGTCTCCCTCTGACATTCTTTTCAGCTCATCCTTATAAACCGAAGCGGTATAATCCATCAGCCCTTGCCGTATCATTGCATCCGCCGGGTCGGGGAATGCTTTTGTAATGTGAAAAAGGTCATCGGCCTCGCTGGCTTCCAGTTGCAGGTTCTTTGTGGCGTCGTCGTATCCGCTCCACGTCACAAACACAACGAACGCCATGATCACACCGTAAAACAAGCCGAATGCATTAAAGATTATGGCGGCTACCTCGTGGTTTTCCTTTAAGACCTCCGCCGGATATTTCTTTCGCACAAAACAAAGGCCGGCCAATGCAATCGAAGTGGTGACAGCCGATACCACCAGAAATGAAAGCCAGTCCGGCCAATTAAGGAGAAATTGCATACGTGTCGTAATTTTCGTTTGCTCTGTCGGGCCGAACGTCTCGTGTCAGCGAACTCATGACTTTTTTGGTACGCTGCGCTTGAGGCAAAAACCATCCGCCATCGCGCCATAGCCCATGGAGTACTCGATTAGACCAAGGCCTTTTTTCCAGACGACTTTTTTGAAATGGCCCGAAGGATGATTGGATTGATAAGTACAAAGATCGCCTTTCAATTCGACGGTGGTTTTCCATAGCCCGTCTTCCTGACTGAAACTTCCGCTCGAAATTCCGTAGATGTCGCTGGGTTCGAACGCTGGTGGCTGGTCCATCCCTGAAACTGTGTTAACCGCGGCCTCATTGTTTTCTTCGTTCAGCAGGACGATGCGCTCGTCAGTAACGATAAAGTAGTCGGACGAAATTGTGCGCGGCTCTGGCGCGCGCGATCTTAGATCGGTAAATTCAATCTTGAAAACGGCGCCCCACGACATCTTCGCGATGCGCGTCGTAATCGCACGTGCGGTCAGCGCAATTTCACCTTCGTCGATGTTGTCGCCCCATTCGGTGCCGCGAAACTTGGCGGAAACTGGCTTGTCATCCGGCGTATCGAGAAAGGGGTTGGCCGAATATGCGGAAACCGCCAGCAAGATCGACATCGTCGCAATCCCGACTCGATGCACGCTCATAGGATAATGTTAAGTGCCGATGGCTTGACAATGCACGCGAGAATTTCTCAGTCTGACGCGAATTCCGGATTATTTCGAAAAAGAAGATTCCGTCCCGAATGAGCAAAGAAGACTAACAGCTCAAACCCGCACCGATAGCTATGAGACCATTTTCAATCGTTTGCATGGCTCTCTTGCTAGTTGGCGCAAGGAGTTTCGGACAAGAAAAGTATCGTGGCGGAATTGTCTATGGGCCGAAAGCAGCCTTTAACATCAGCGCACCTGAAGGATGGGTTCTCGACAACGAGGCTGGCGCCGAACAAGGCTTGCCCTGCGTGCTTTACCCAAAGGGCTCCTCGTGGTCGGACGCGAGGACGATCATGTATGCAAAGGTCGCGAGCACGCAGTACGAAGACGTCGATAAATTCGTCGCTATAGCGATCAAAGAAATGAAAGATCGACGTGGCCTGCCGAAGGAAAAGATTGAATCGGGAAAAACGCGTGACGGCCGGTCTTACTTTATCAACGAGTATCCGGCGACGAAGAATTATTCACAATGGGAGCGCGCCGCTTATGTGCAATTGCCTCACGCGGTTGCTTATATCGTTTTATCGTCGAGAGATGAACCGAGCTATCGCAAAGATGCTCCGGCGTTAACCGAAGTGTTGAAGACTTTCGGTTATCTCGAGCCCAAATCCGATCGCGAGCAGCATTAACTTCAGCGATTGGGCTGCTGTTCCTAATGGCGGAGCCCCCTTTATTGACAAGGTCAGCGAGTTTTCGTATCACCTTGTTTTTGCGGTCATCGTTTCATTAACCGAAAAGTAACTTTCCGGTCATGGCTGAGTTTTCTGTTAATCCGACACGTTTTGACCCTTACAAGAACTTCAAGTTCCGGATCAAGTGGGACGGGCGCTACGTCGCGGGCATCAGCAAAATCAGCGGACTGCGGCGTGCGACTGAAGTCATTCAACATCGCGAAGGAGGCGATCCCAGCAGCAGCCGTAAATCGCCCGGCCGCACCGAATACGCTCCGATTACACTTGAACGCGGCGTTACTCACGACCCCGAATTCGAAAACTGGGCGAACAAAGTCTGGCGATTAGGCGCCGGCTCGGGCGCTGAAGTTTCGCTCAAAGACTTCCGCAAAGATATTACTCTCGATCTCTACAATGAGACGGGGCAACATGTTCTATCTTACAAAATTTACCACTGCTGGGTCTCCGAGTACCAGATACTGCCGGACCTGGATGCCAATGCGAATGCCATCGCCATCGAGCAGCTCAAATTGGAAAACGAAGGCTGGGAGCGCGATCGCTCGGTGCCGGAACCGGCCGAGCCGAAGTCTAAAAAAGCCTAGTTCGGCAGAAGTTTCCTGAGCTACGATTCCTAGGAAGCTTCAATTCTGATTAACTTCGTCGCTCGTTGATCGACGCGAGGATATCCGCAATAACTTCGCCACGCGGCTTTGCGCCGAGATTGCCTTTGCCGTGAACGCGGACACTGACGGCGTTTGCTTCCAGATCGCGTTTGCCGATGACGAACATGGTGTGGACTTTCATCTGCTCGGCGCGTTGAATTTTGCCGTTGATGTTGTCGCTGCTCTTGTCGATCTCCGCGCGGACTTGATGCGCGCGCAATTCATTTAAGATCGACATCGAATAATCGAGCACCTTCGCGTCATCGCCGATGGGCAGAATGCGGACCTGTTCCGGTGAGAGCCAGAGCGGAAAATTTCCCGCGTAATGCTCGATCAGGAACCCAATGAAACGCTCGTGCGTTCCGAGGGGCGCGCGATGAATGCAGAGCGGAATCTTGTCGATGTTGTCCCGGTCTTTGTAGCGAAGATCAAACCGGCGCGGCTGCGCGAAATCCACCTGGTTGGTCGCGATTGAAAATTCCCGTCCAATTGCGCTCCAGGCTTGCACGTCGATCTTCGGGCCGTAAAACGCGGCTTCGTTCGGCACTTCGACATAATTGATCCCGGAATTTTTCAGCACGTTTCTCGTCATTATTTCGGTTTGTTTCCAGAGCTCTGGTTCATCGACAAACTTTTGGCCCAGCTTTGACGGATCGTGGGTGGAGAAACGCATCAAATATTTCTCGATCCCGAAGAGGTTGAAATAATTCAAATACATTTCGTTCACGGCATTGAATTCCGCTTCGAACTG
>QHOQ01000132.1:1526-2140 GCA_003219355.1 Verrucomicrobiota bacterium | reverse complement strand
AGCGGTAGGTCGCGATAGCTACGAGGCAGGGCCGCAAACAACTTGTGATGATGCGGACAATTCATCGCCTTGAGATAGTAGCGATCAGGATCCGGCATGAATGCTGTTGCGAGTCGCGTTGCGACATCGTCGTCACCTATTTGTCGTAGCCTTTCCTGGTTATCTGGTGCTTGAGCTTTCATCGCGTCGCGCAAAAACGAAAGCATTGCTGCTGGCGTCGAGATGCCTTTGAAACTCTCTGGTGTAAGGCCGATTGCTTCGGCGAGTTTTTTGGATTGTGCCCGGCGTGTCGCGCGATCCTCCGTAATCCGAAGCTGCATTTCGCCTTCGGCTTGTATCTCCATCGGCGGGAACATCGACTCCGCATAGTAGGGGAGGTGACCGCTCTTTTTGTAGAGGCTATCCCGAGCGATGTGTGGCGTGCGGACACGTTGATAACCGGCGGCGAACTCAGTTTCCTTCGCAAGTTTCTCCAGTTCTTCAGCGATTACTGCGCCGCGAGGGAGAAACATTGGGAGGCCTGGGCCTACGTCGTCATCGAAAACGAATAGCTCGAGTTCTTTCCCGAGCTTGCGATGGTCGCGCTTCTTCGCTTCCTCGAGCATGGCGAAGTA
>QHOQ01000132.1:955-1497 GCA_003219355.1 Verrucomicrobiota bacterium | reverse complement strand
TTGCGGATTCTTTTCGTCACCTTTGTAATAAGCGCTCGCCACGTTCGTGAGCTTGAACGCGCCGATGTTGCCCGTGCGCATGACATGCGGCCCGGCGCAAAGATCGACGAAATCGCCGTTGCGGTACAGTGAGATTTTTTCGTCCGGCGGAATGTTCTCGATGATATCGAGCTTGAACTTGCTTGGTTTGCCCCGATCCGAAAGTGCGGCGAGCCGGCCTTTCCTACCCATCTCCAGCGCGTCATCGCGCGAAACTTCCATGCGCTCGAAGAGATGGTTCGCTTTGATCTCCTTTTTCATCTCCGCCTCAATCTTCTCGAAATCCTCAGGCGAAATGCGGTGCGGGAGATCGACATCGTAATAAAAACCGTTCTCGACCGGTGGCCCGGCGGCGAACTGCGCTTCCGGCCAGATTTTCAAGATCGCCGTCGCCAGCACGTGAGCAGCCGAATGACGAAGACGTTCGATGTCCGTCATCGTCGCGCGTTGTTCTAAAGTTTTGCGTTCCTCATTCATGCGAAGCCGGTGAAATTAACCACGAA
>QHOQ01000132.1:0-940 GCA_003219355.1 Verrucomicrobiota bacterium | reverse complement strand
AGGAACGCCGCGCCGTAGTCTCCGGACCGCGCATGCGCTGTCCCCCGCCTCTTTCATCACGCGTCTGTGTGAGTTACATTTTACTATGGGGCGAGTTTCGCAATTTCTGATTCTCACTGTGCTTGTAGCGAGCGGTTGCGGGCAGAAGCCCGCGCCGGTTGTCGATCTTGCGAGCGAGCGTCAGCGGATGGTTCAGCAGCAGCTGATGACGCGCGGTATTCACGACAAGCGCGTGCTTGCCGCGATGGCGAAGGTACGGCGCGAGGAGTTTGTCCCGCCACATGAGCGTGCTGCGGCGTACACCGACAATCCATTGCCGATTGGTTATGATCAGACGATCTCGCAGCCGTACATCGTGGCGTTTATGACGGAACAGTTGCAGCCAAAACCGAGCGATCGCGTTTTGGAAATTGGTACCGGCTCCGGTTATCAGGCGGCGATTTTGGGTGAGCTAGTGGCGGAAGTTTACTCGATTGAAATTATCGAACCCCTCGGCAAGTCCGCGGCGGCAACTCTTCGACGTCTCGGCTACAAAAATGTGCACGTAAAAGTTGGCGACGGCTACAAAGGCTGGCCGGAACATGCGCCCTTTGACGCGATCACTGTCACGTGCGCGCCCGATCACGTTCCACAACCGCTAATCGATCAATTGAAAGAAGGCGGCCGGATGATTATTCCGGTCGGCGGTTTCGGAGATCAGGAATTATATCTTCTCGAAAAAAAGAATGGCCAGCTACAGCGGCGCGCTGTGTTGCCGGTTCGTTTTGTGCCGATGGCCGGCGAAGCGGCGAAAAAGTAGTTTCTGGAGGGACGCCCGCCGTGGCGTCCGACGAATTTCACGGACGAGATGACACCCGTCCTCCAAATCGCATCTTATTTTATCTCAGCGAGCTTTTTTAGATCGACGCGTTTGACCCATTCCTGCAATTCCTTTGGATCC
>QHOQ01000131.1 GCA_003219355.1 Verrucomicrobiota bacterium | reverse complement strand
TAGGTCGATCTGCACAGTGGCGGGATCGACGTGCCAACCATCAGGCGCGGTCAATTTCAGTTGTCCCTTAACCGGTCCGGTGGATGCAATCACACGCACTGGAACGGACTTCGGTTGATTCGTCGCGAACATGAGCACGCCGTTGGCGAAATCCGTGAAAACAGGCGGCGCAATAACTATCGGTTGTCGCAATTCGCCCGCCACCGGATCCACTGTGCGGTATCTCGTGTCGACAATGTAACTAAGTTCCTGCCCGCTAACTTGCAGCGTTATCTCCATCGGAAGATGAGGCGGATTTTCCGGCAGGCCGATAAGTCTCTGATCACCGACCGCAAAGGTACCGAGCGTCCCCGGCTGGTGAAGCCAGTAAGGCTGAGAGTAAGGCGTGTTCTCCGGGATTTTGCACGACAGATCTTTCGCGACGAGTTCGTTAGGCGGAAGCGCTGCATCGATTCGCTTCCAGTCGCCCGAGAGAGGAAATCCTACTTCCTGCAGTGTGACTGGAATATTGCAGCGATTAATTGCTTCCAGTTTAATGTCGGCGGTCTGCCCCGGCGTGATCGTTGCGTTGGTCGTCGACGCTTCGACATGCAAGCCGAGACACGCGGCGATGATCTGATCCAGCTCCGCTTTCTTTTCCGATATCCAATCGTCATTCTTTAGTTCGCTCAGCGCTTGCCGGAGCTCCAATAGCTCAGCTACCGATACGGCCGGATCGGTTGGATGAAACCTTGTAATGATCTGACGAATCTTGGCGGCGAGCGCTTCCGAATTCGCAACCCGCGACCAGCTCGTATCGACGCCGTCGAAAAGCGCGCTCGTCATAGGCTCGCCTTCTAATAGTTTGAAATATTCCTTGCGCGCTCCACGTCGCGGCGTGCCACCCACGCCCTGACTCTTGTGCATACTGAGACTAGCCGCTGCGATCTCCGTGTAGGCCTTCCCTAATAGCGGATTGTAACCGCCGGCCTCGAGGATTGTCAGGCCGGTTGGATCGAACGGCAGATTCCGGTTTGAGAAAAAGAATGGCGATGTGTTCCAAACGAGCCGAGTCGGGCGCCACGGTTTTACAAAAGCCAGTTGCTCTGGAAAACGATTTGGGTCACTCGCAGCCGCGAACGCTTCCTGCGCCAGTATCGCCGAAGCGGTGTGATGTCCGTGAGTCAAGTGGTCTTCAGGACTAAAACGAGTGACCACTACATCTGGGCGAAACTTCCGAATTACCCAAACCACGTCGAAAAGAATCTTCTCGTGATCCCAGATTCGCAGAGTCTCCTCCGCCGTTTTTGAAAATCCGAAATCGACCGCCCGTGAAAAAAATTGTTGGGCATGATCAAGTCTGCGGGCGGCGAGCAATTCCTCCGTTCGAATAACTCCGAGGCGCTCGCGTAATTCCGGACCGATTAGATTCTGACCACCATCTCCGCGCGTAATCGAGAGATAAGCTGTTTCGTAAAGTGAGCCGTTTGCCCAGAACGCCATCAGGTTTGTATTTTCATCATCCGGATGGGCCGCGATGTACAGAACCCGGCCGAGCACATTGAGTTTCTGCAAGGCGAGTTGAATCTCGCTACCACTCATCGGTTCGGGAAATAATGGCGGCGCATCCACCGCACTCGCCGCTCGAGATGCCGCGGCCATGCCAACAGCGACCGCTGTAAGCCAGTTCCGCAAAATCCGCTGACGCATCCCTTGCAACATCAAGCTCCCGGTTATGATCGGGTGAGTCTGTGCGCCGCTATTTGTTAATGTCCTGCTTTGATTGCAGTCGATCGATCAGCGCTTTGATGCTTTGCTTCTGCGCATCGGTAGGAGCGGAATTTTGTGCCTCCGTCGCCTCTGCCGCGGCACCGGTAAAATCTCCGGCCGCTGACTTGATGCGGGCCTGCGCCAAATGTCCGTAAACAGTTTGTGGGAACCGCTTGGCGACGTCTTGGAAAATTTCCATTGCTTCCGCACCCTTCTTCTCACTCTGCAAACGCCGCCCATAGGAATAAAGCTGCACCGGCGTAGCAATTTCGAGCGCATGATTCCACGCGGCTTTTGCCTCATCCGGCCGGTTCAGAGCTTTGAGGATGTCCGCTTTGGTGCTGAGGTTATCGAATCTTTCCTCGTTCTGAACAGAGGCATCAGCCCAGCGCAACGCCTCGTCCAGATTGATCTTTCTGGTTAAACAAAATTGCGCACCTTCGTCCAAAGCCTGCCAGGTAAACTGGCCACGCCCCTTTAATTGGGCTCGGATGTTCTGCAGCGTCTGGTCAGAGTCCTTGATCGAGACGGTGAAAGGGACACCCAGCTTCTCCCACTTCAGCGTCACCGCTGTCGAGTCCGGCTTCAAATCCTCAAAATCGAATTCGAGCGCCTCTTTCATCTCGGCGAGCGGGCGCGGTTTCACATTTACGCGCAGAGCATCTTCGTCCTGCTTATAACTGTAGCTGCCCCACGCTGTGTTGGTTTTTGAAAAAATTACGGTCCATGAATCCGGGTTCGGTATCATGTGCAGTCCATAAGTTCCTTTGGTCAGCGCTTGCCCCTCCACCGAAACCGGGTCGCTGAATTCAATTGTTGTGTTTTCATTGGCGCCCGCGCGCCAAACTTTGCCGTACGGAACGAGGCCACCCCAAATTTTTCGTCCGTTCACCAGGGGCCGATGATATTTCACCGTGATATCCGTCAGGGCGATGCGCTGTTTGACCTCCGCAGCTTGGCTGACATCAGGCAGGTTCAAATCGTTTTGAGCAAAAGCGGCACCGGTCAATCCAAAAATGACAATACAAAGAGTAGATGGCTTAAGTGTTTTCATAATTTTTGCGTCGCAAAGTCATTACCCTTCTCAGATTTTCGGGCGTTCCGCTACCAGATAATTGTTTTCTCTTTCGCCTTCAGTCATCGATGCAAGAGCGGGGCGAATTGCCGCTCCACATGCTTCTCGATTCGCCTCGATTGGTCGCACTACGGCACCTAGACGATCGCGATGTTGTTGGCGTCGTGCCGAAACCAGTCAATCTCTGCCGGAGTCACCGACCTTGGCTGCAGGTCGTGGTGCGAGAATTAGCCCGAGAATAAACCCGGTGATTAATCCGCAAAGGTGCGCTGCCATGCTGACCTGCGGCGTCGAAAGATCGAATGCAGTTTGAATCGCGATAATCATCAGCACATTGCCCAATCGCTGTTTTGCATGTGGCGCGTGTCGATGTTGAACCAAAAATCCCGCCCAGGCGCCAACGATACCCATGATGCATCCCGACGCGCCGACGAGTTGAGCCACCTGAACGATTCCAATTACGGTCAACACGACAACGCCTGCGCTCGAGGCAAGTCCCGAAATCAGGTAGCAGATCATGAATCGTACCGAGCCGATTGACCGCTCCAGCGACGGACCGAGCACGTAGAGGGCAAAGAGATTGAAAAGCAGATGCACAAAACCTGCGTGCAAAAAAAGCGCGGTGAACAGACGCCAGTACTGTCCCTCCACCACGACTGCGTGAGGTTCGAGCGCGCCGAGCTGATGCAGCACTTCGGGGTCCGCCCAATTGCCAAAGGAGATCTCGAAGATAAATACGCCGGCATTTAACAGAATGAGAATCAAAACCGCAGGCGCATTACGGAAATAACGACGTCGATCTTTCTCTGCGATTTCAAGCTGGATTGGAAACGACGCAAAACCTGCTCGATCGTTCTGATGAAATTCCAAATGGCGGAATAATTGAACCTGCTCGCGCAACTCGGTCGTCGGATGCAAAATCTGAAGAGCCGCCGCAAGCTTTCTCGCCGATCGGTAATCTTGACGCGCGGCAAGCTCCGTCACTTTTCGCAATCCAATCGCCGGAAGGAACAGAAAGGCGAACCAAGCTCCGCCCCCGATGTAACCAGCCGCAGAGCGGAAAAAGATCCACGTTACACCAGTAATGACAAGAACAACGAGTGCCGCGACCCGCCAGCCTCTATAAATTGGGCCGGGACGCCAGGCACGTGCGAGGACAAGAAGCGGCGAAATTACCGCGAGAAAAAGAAAGATGTGATTGAGGTTCACTTGTCCGGGCGACGTTGAAACGTTACAAGAGTCACAACGTTACAACGTTAAATTATTAAATCGTTACAGCATTCAACTCGGTTCGACTCGCTGGGTCTTGTTGGCTTTATAACTCTTTTAATGCTTGTAACATTTTTAACATTTAGACGAAGCCGTTCGAAGTTGAACTTCCCCGAAGCACATTCACCTTACAAACGCCATGCGTATCACAGTCACGTATTATCTGGACGTCATCTCTTCCTGGTGTTTTTGGGCAGAGCCAGCGTGGGCCGAATTGAAAAAGCGTTACCACGATAAAATCGAGTTTCAGTGGAAGATTGCATTGCTCGACAAGACCGGTCTTCCGACCTCCCGCGAGCAGGAAGAATGGTTTTACCGCCGCAGCGGTACAATCATGCGCTCGCCATTTATGTTGAGCAGCGAGTGGTTTGAGCCGGGCAAGCCCGAATATCTGGCCCCAAATTGCGTGGCCGAAGCTGCGAAAGATCTTGGGATTAGGGATGACCATGTGCGCCTCGCCCTGGCCTACGCCGGCTTGCGCGAGGGCAAACGATTCGCCGAATGGGAAATCGCTGCCGAGATCGGAGCGAAAGCGGCCAATGTCGATGCAAAAAAATTGCTCGAACGGGCGCGTTCGACCGTGATTGAAGCGCGCGTCCGCGCGGACACCGCTGATTTTCACTTGTTGCAAGTGACGCAACGGCCCACCTTCGTACTCGACAGCGAAATTGGCGATCGCGCGGTCTTTTCCGGGTTTGCCAGAGTGACGCCGCTTGTGGCTGCGCTCGACGCGATGTTGGATGACGTCCAAGCTTACACGGCACATGCCGCTCATTTCGGTGCGCCACCTGCCTGAGGAAAAATGGCATGGGTATAGATTAATGTTGCGAGTGCCGAAATCTCGTTTACAACTTCTCTTCGGCTCGCGAAACCGCGGGTCCATTGTCGCGGTCATCGCAGCTGCGGCCATGCCAGAGTGTTCCGGCGAACGGCGATAAGCTGGCGCTGGAAAATGCGACAAAAGAAATACGACGCTGCGGTGCACTCCCGCTTCGCCGATAAGGAGCTTGGTTTAATCTGCAACAACAATTTCGTGTAAACGGTCGGATTCGCGCCCGCGAAGTCCGGGTTATTTTAGGTTCCAGCGGCGAACA
>QHOQ01000130.1 GCA_003219355.1 Verrucomicrobiota bacterium | reverse complement strand
CTGAAGAACTCTTCATTTGCCATCATGTGCGCGCCCAGTTCGCGTTTCAAAAGAGCGCCGAGCCTTTTCGCCTCTAGCTTTTCCAATTTAGCGGCAGCTTTGTCGGACAGCGAAGCCTCGAACTCGATCAGCTCTTTTCCAGTGAGATGACCGTCGAGCCATGCCGTCCACTTTTCTTCAAATGTTTTCATAAACGTCCCTCAGCAAGTTTTGCAATTTCTTGCGCGCATAAAACAAGCGCGACATCACCGTGCCAATTGAGCAGCCGAGCGTTTCTGCAATCTCGTGATATTGCATTTCTTCAATCTCTTTCATTAAGATCACAGCACGATGTTCGGGCGAGAGTTGCGCGATCGCGTTGTCAATACGCGTCCGGGTTTCAGACCGCTGCATTATCTCGTAGGGCAATGCGTCCGCTTTCGGCGCCGTCCTGGACGCGGGATCGATTTGTTTCGCCTGAATCGCATCGTCAAACTCGGCGCCCACCCCCCTCACCTGTTTTTTTCGCAGCCAATCGATTGTCACGTTCATCACAATTCGATAGATCCAAGTGTAAAAAGAGGAGCGGCCGCGAAAGCGTTTCATCGACTTCCACGCTTTCACGAAGCTGTCCTGAGCAAGATCCCAAGCGTCCTGCTCGTTATGGACCATGTTGTAAATCATGCCGAATATCCGTGTTCGGTAACGAGTTACTAGCTGGTCGAATGCCTCGGTGTCACCGGCCTGGCAGCGCTTCACCAAGTCCGTTTCCGACACATCGGCCTGAGCCAGAGTCGCTTCCGTTTGCATAATTGGACGGAACTAGCCGCCTTTCATTCAACAGCTTTAGCAGCTGCCGAACCGGCGTCGCCACTCGCCACGGTATTCCCCCATTAGGGTGATGATCCCGTCGCGTACTTGGAAGAGCCGCTGCTGCAGCACCGAATGCTGCGCAGGGGTAATCAACTTCTCGGACAAAAGTTGCGCCGCCGCGTCCATCGAAATCGTGATCGCCTTTAAGGCGCGCTTCAAATAGGCAATAGTCATCCCGATTTCATCGACATCATCATCGCTCAAGGCCGCGGCCAATTTTGCGCTGGCCAGGGCCGAGTGGGTGGCCAGTTTCACCACCGCCGGTTCGTTTTGGAGCGAAGGATTTTCATCGAAGAGTTGATCGATCGAAATCGTCAGTGCGAACGCGGCACGATAGAGATTATGGTCTTCAAATGTGTCGAATGACGGCGCCCGATCTGTGCCGGCAGCGCTCTCTTCAGCGGGCTCCTCATCCGACAACGCGTCGCCTTCCGCGCTCCAGTCCTTCTCGTCGAGTAATTGCGTCCAGCCCATTTCCCGGGCGATGATCTGATCGCGTTGCGGATCGTCGAGATATTTTTCCAGTAATTGCATGTACTGCTCGGTCTTGTGATCCTGTTGCTGGAGAAAACGCTCCCAATCATATTCATCCCACATGCGTTCGGACTCCCCTTCGTAACCGGCCATGTTTGACTAAACGTCACCTTCTGTCCCCGCGCAAAAAATTTCAAATCGTGACCGAGACATCTTGCCTATCTCTTACCGCCTAGAAGGCAATGCCACGGCTTCGCGCTCGGTTTGCAATCGCAATTGTCCGCATGCGGCATTGATGTCGTGGCCTTTCTCGCGTCGCAACGTCGCAGCAACTCCACCTGCGCGTAAGATTGACAAAAATCTTTCCTGCCGATTGCGCGACGGACGTGACCATTCGAGGCCCTCGACCGTGTTGTACGGAATCAAGTTTACTTTTGCTGAGAGTCGACGGACGTGCTCTGCGAGAAAACTTGCCTGGGCGTCAGAATCATTGATCCCGGCGATCAAAATATATTCGAAGGTGAGTCGCTGTTTCTTGTGGGCGACGTAGTAATCGCACGCCGAGAGCAATGTCTCGACGTTGTAGCGGCGATTGATCGGCATAATCTGGTTGCGCACTTCGTCAGTGGCGCCGTGCAACGAAACTGCGAGACGGATTTGCAGCGGATCATCGGCCAGTTTGCGAATTTGCGGCGCGAGACCGCTGGTTGATACGGTAATGCGGCGCGCCCCGATTCCGAGACCCCATGGCGCGTTGATGATGCGAATCGCGCGTCTCACATTCTCGAAGTTGGCGAGCGGTTCGCCCATTCCCATGAAAACGACATTATCGATCCTCTCGTTACTTTCCCGTTCCACAGCGATAATTTGATCGACAATTTCGTTTTCCCTTAAATTGCGCGAGAATCCCTCCAAACCGCTCGCGCAAAATTTGCACCCGTAAGCGCAACCGACTTGAGTCGAGATGCAAATGGTCCTACGGTCCGATTTTTCTCCATAAAGCGCCGCTGAAGCTGGAATCAGAACGGATTCGATCAGGTTTCCATCAGCTAACCGGAAGAGAAATTTTCGGGTCGAGTCGCGCGAGCCGAGAGCACGAACCAGTTCCAACCGATCGAACGCAAAAAGCCTTGCGAGCTGGCTGCGCAGTTTGTGCGGCAGATCGGTCATATTTTCAAATGACTCGACTCGCCTTTTGTAAAGCCAGTCTGTGACCTGCTCGGCCCGATAACCCCGTTCGCCCAATCCGCGAAGTGTCTCTTGCAGCTGTTCAATCTGCAAAGCTTTGATGTCGAACTTGGTCGAGCTTTTCACAGTAGAGCTTACCGGATGGGAGCAGCCCATCAAACGTCGATAATGCAATCTGGCGAATTCGATGCTGTGCGGAAGCGATTTGAAATACGGATTATGATATCGTAATTAAGGTTTCTCGCGATGAAGCGCCTGGCATTCTCCGCTGTTTTATTTTCGGCAATCGCATTTCTAATCTCTGCGTGCGCCTCGCACGACGAGGGTTCCAGCTCACAATCAACAGGCAATGTTCCCGGGGAAAGAGTTTCTGATGAAGGAAGTCTTACTCCCGGCGCTGCCGGATCGAGCGCGACCGTTCACTGGTGATCTTGGGTGGGCGCGGCGACCAATTTTCCTGTTACGAGCGGCTGCTTAGTCCACCGCGAGATTCTGCTTGATCGTTAAGTGACTCAGCGAAGTATGTGCGGCGATGCAAAAATCGCGGACACCGCTCACGCTTGGCTGGGACGCGGCGCGCGCGAATGCAGTCCCGGCATTGATCATTCAAGCTGTCATGCTGGCGCTGTTGGTCGCCTATTACACAAGTCACACCGCGGCGGAGGCGCTTTCTCAACTTGCCGAATTTAAACGTTCACACGGGATTCTTTTTGTAATCGTCGCGTCCGTTACGGCCGGCGCCCTTATCCCGGAGCTGTTCCTGATAGTTTTCTTTCAGCGCTGCCGTCCAACTTTACGGAACGTGCGCAATTTGCTTTTTACCATCCCAGTTTGGGGATTCGATGGAACCCTTGTCGATCTTTTGTACCGAACTGAAGCCGCCTGGTTTGGTGACGTCGTGACGTTGCCGGTGGTCGCGGCAAAAATTTGCGTCGATCAATTTGGGTATAACCCGTTCTTTGCCGCACCATTCGGTGTGCTGACTTATGAATGGAAGAACAATGGGGTCTCAGTGCGACCCTTGCGACAGCTGTTCACACTGGACCACTATCGAGGGAAGATTATTCCGACGCTGCTGGCGACATGGGCGGTCTGGATCCCGCTGATGGCGATCATCTATTCATTGCCTCTCGCACTCCAATTTCCGCTGTTCGGGCTTGCGCTTTCGTTTTGGGTGCTGCTTTTGACCTACATGACCAACCGCTTTGGGGGGAAGATCGAAGCGGACGCTCCGCTGGCGCTGGCTGTCGCAGATGTTGAAGAGTTGCCGCCGTGAAGGTTGTAGAGTCAACGACTGCCATTAAGGAAGTAGACAATGGCTTCATGGACGCCCGCGCCATACTCGTTTTGAGCGACATAACCGCCGGCGGCGCGAACCGCATCTTTCACTTCGCGGATAGCGTTAGCGGGACATGATGGAAGTGCAGCGAATTGACCATCCAACATTGAAATGTCGTTGTGGTGGTCGCCCGCGGTAAAGATCTTTTCGCGCGGGACATCGATCAAACGAGAAAGCTCAGCCAGCGCCGCACCCTTGTGATAATCAGTATGACAAAAACGGAGGTAAACTGTGTTGCGCTGGTAATGGAACTTGGGCTGCTTGGTGCGCGCCTGCTCGATAAACTCGGTCACCCGATCCATTTCTTCTTCGCTATTCGCAATCAAGCCAATTGGCTCGTTCGTCTCGTAAATCACGCGGGCTTTCGTTTTTTGACTCACGAAGCCGACCACCTCGGCGAGCACCGATTGAGATGAATTAAATAAATCTGCGTGTTCACGAGCGCAGCGTTCGTTCCAATCACCAAATGCCTCCCATTTGTCTCCGTTTTGGCCGGGACGAAAAACGTCACGTTCATTTGTCAGAATGAAGTCGGGGCGGATCGGGAATGAGAAATCAACCAGCCCGGACTCGAGCAGATCGACGGAGCGACCGGTGTTGATCGCCCAGATCGCGCCGTCTTCCTGCAATCCCCGGATCAATTCCATACACTGGCTGTTAAGGACCGGTTCACCAGCGTGCGAAACGAGCGTGCCATCGAAGTCGAGGCTGAGAAGTTGAATTTTCGCGCACATGAAAACATAACTTAGGATTTGATCTCGCGAACGCAATCCACGACGGTTCTTTCAGTTCGATTACGAGCATGAACCATAGGATGGGAAAATGAAGTCAGCCTACGAACTCGCAATGGAACGGCTCGAAAACGCCTCACCGTCGATTTCGCTCACGGACGACCAGAGGAAAGAAATCGCCGAAATCGATTCCATTTATCGGGCCAAGATCGCGGAGAAAGAAGTTTTTCTTAAGGATCAAATTCGCAAAGCACAGAATGCAGAGAAGTTCGACGAAGTGGAATCGCTGGAAAAACAGCTCGTTGCCGAAATCCGCCGCTTCCAGGAAGACTCCGAGAAAAAGAAAGAAAAGCTGCGCGCTAGCTTTGCTAGGTAACGGTGGGGCGATTTACTGAAACCCCGAATTCTCTCGGGGTTGAAGTCGATCGTTCCAATCTATGAGATCGCCTCGGTCGTCTCGAAGCCAGATTTTCCACGCTTCGGCAGATTCGGATCGAGGAACCCAAGCATGTGGGCATGTTCGATCACGCGTACACCTTCTTCCTTTTGCAGTTCGGCGACTTGCTGGTGGAACCCTTCCATTTTCGTCCAAT
>QHOQ01000129.1:657-6313 GCA_003219355.1 Verrucomicrobiota bacterium | reverse complement strand
AGCGCAAAAATCTTCTTGATGCCATACGTCCTGCGTAGATAGCCGACTAGCTCCTCCGCATCCTGCACCATCCGATCGGCATGCATGGTAGGTGCGACCGTCTCTGGGGTATTCAGTTCGTAAGTTTTGCCAGCACCACGCTGGTCCCATTCGACAACGGTGAAATAGTCGATCCAAGGTCCCTCGAACAGATAACGATTAGGCAGATCCGGCGCGGCGGGACCACCGTGGAGCACCAACAGGATTGGATTGTGTCGATCGCGTCCGCGCACGGTGATCCACTGGCGAATGCCGCCGATCTCCACTGCCTTCGCCTGGTCGATTCCGTTGGCGGAAGCGACCTTGCCCACTTCCGCGAGGATGGTGTGAGGGTTCGGCGGCGGCTCTGCGTGTGCAGGGACTGTGATCATCGCGACTAGTACGAATGCGCTGGTGAGAACATGAACGAAACGTCGCATAGTTAAAAAGACGCTAACCAAGAGGTCTGTGCCCGTGATTAAAAGGACTCGTCTTTGAAATGGCGTTTACCCTTTAAGGCCTTGGCGTATTCGTCCTTGCTTAAAATATTTTCGTCGACCTGCATATCGATACGCAAAAAGTTTTTGAACCACGTCTCGATTCGTTCATGATCCTTCATCACCTCCTCGGTCAGGTAATTTGTATCAATGTTGATGCAGATCGCGCCGACCACACCAAACTCCTTACGGATGATCGGGATCGTCGTGCACTTAAATCTCCGGGACCCGATATTCAGCTCGTAGTTGAGTTTATCTTCGTTCTGAAGCTGACGTTTCTTCAGGTCGATGAGCAAATTCGTCGTGCCATCGCGCAGATGTCTGCCGGTCACATTATTCTCCAGGACGATGAGCGAATGCGCCGGATCGGCCAGGTTGTGGAGCAAAATTTCAATGCCGGTATTTGGGAATGATTTTCCGATGAGGCGGACCAAACGCACGTAGTTCTCGAGATACTCGTTCGTATCATCGACAACTTTCCTGCCGTCGTATTTTTCGAAAAGCTGCGAGTAAACTTTCTGTTCCGCCGGTTCGAGTTGATTGCGCACGTTATTCTGCTCCCCGATGAAGATGAGTTGCCGCGCTGCCGTGTAATCGTGGTTCTTCAGGAAATAATGCATTCCCAGTCGAAAATTGTTCAGGCTGAACTCGCCAAAGTTTTCACGTGTAACGGTGAACGGATAGAAGTCGTACTCATCGAGGTTCCGGCCAAACTTGCGGCGGCGTTCCTTGTATTTTCCCCAGGCGAAACCTGCCGCGAGAAAAAACAGCGACGCAATGATCGAGGCGATGACGTTGATGCCGAGCTCGCTTTGCAAAGCTTTGATCATAAATTTCCGGTCGCGCTGGAGAGAGTGATACTTTCCACGGCAACATCAGCCGGTCGCGAGAGAGCGTAGACAACCGCGGATGCAACCTGTTCGGCCGAAATCATTTTGTTACGTGGCCAATCGCCTTCGACGTTGTTCCAAATTTCTGTGTTCGTCGCGGCCGGATAAATGTTAATGACGCGAATTCTGCGGTCGCGCAATTCTTCTCGCACTGATTGAAAGAAACCCTCGAGTGCAAACTTGCTCATGCAATAGGCACTCCAGTTGGCGAACCCGGTCTTCGCGGCGACCGAAAGGATGTTAACGATACTCGCGCCAGGTGGCATTTCCGGAGCGAAACGCTGGGTCAATAAGAATGGCGCAGTGACATTCACGCCGAGCGTTTGCTCCCATTCGATGGGCGTGATTTCTCCAAATGGCTTTACGATCGCGATACCGGCATTGTTAACTAATAGATCCAGCGGATCGCTTCCAACGCTGGCGATCAGATCCGAAACGCCGGACGAGACGGCAAGATCATGGATTAGCCGAACAACGCTGGCGCAGCGCGGCTCAACGGTTTTGCATACGTCCGCCAGGGCAATCGTGTCGCGGCCGTGCAGAAGCAGCGTGGTGTCCGGCGCGGCCAGCTTTTCCGCCATGGCGCAGCCAATTCCGCGACTGGCGCCAGTGATCAAATATCGTTTCATTTGTCTGGAGGGACATGCTCCGTCATGTCCCGAACTTAGAGGACACGATGGCGCACGTCCCTCCAAAAATTGGCGATGCTACGTGCGGCGTAACGTAAACCGATTATTCGCGGTTTCCCACAGACGCAGTCGCACAAGTTGATGGTCGAGTCGGTTATCGATCTTTGGCCAAAGCGCACGCACAATGTTTTCCCCCGTAGAAGGTGCGTCCCTAAAATCCTCTGTCTCCAAGTCGAGATGTCGGTCTTGCCAGGGCTTAAGCGACTCTTCGATCGCCTTTTTAAAAGTGACAAAATCCCGAAGCGTTCCGCTCCGTCTGTCATATTCGCCGCCAATCGTTGTCTCTGTCAGATAGCCATGACCATGACCATGGAGATTGTTGCACTTTCCGTAGAGCTTTGCGTTCTCGGGATCCGAAAGAGCGGCGGCGTACAATCGATGCGCGGCGTGGAACGGCATCTGCAGCCCGAGAAAAACAGTTTTGTCCTTCCAAACTTCCGCAAAAAAATCATCGCGCTCGTACAAGCGAACTCGATGCAGCGCCAAGCTAGCGTTTACGCACTGATAGATATAACCGGCGAGGCTCTCAGTCGTCATCGGACGATCTTTTAACCCGACAACCTCCTGATTGAGGTAGCGATGATCGAGCTCGGAATGCAACGAACGCAGACAGGCATCGACCTCTCCGAATCGGACAACAGGCATTTCGCCGGTTAGTTCTTCGGTTCGAAAGGTGATACGCGCGCGATAATTGTGACCATGAATTGAAGTTGCCTTGCCAAAGAACCGCGCGTTTTCTTGTTCGCTCAGATGGGGCGAGACCGTTCGACGGGCGGACGAAAAAGCGAACCAATAATTCGTGTCGCAGCTCCCGTCCGAGTAGAAAGTCGCGCTGCGGTCGCGTGATTCCGAGAGATGACAAGCGACGAGCTTTGCATCGACATCGGAAAACAGTGGCACGACTCCGATATAAAGTTGCCTCGCAATATTTTCAGCCGTGGGAGGAACATCTCGAAACGAATGGTTGTCTTCATTTAGAAATTTGTGATCGAAATGCTCGCGGACGACTTTGCCCGCCTGCTCCTTGATCTCACTGATGTTAATGAGCATTCCGTTGCTCGGATTGACCGGCCCGGTAAAAACAAAATACGCGATGTAATTGCGGCCAGTGCCGTGATGCGCTCCGGTTTCAGGACCGAAAGCGGCGAGATTTTCGCTGTCGCTCCAATGCTTTACGCGCAGACGCCGCGATGCCGAAAACTCGAGACGTTTGCTGACCGTCAGCAGCATGACGCCAGCTAATCCTTGAGCAGTGAGAGAAATTCCGACCGTGTTCGGGCGTCATCTTTGAAGGAACCGAGTAGGCAGGAAGTCTTCATGACGGAATTTTGCTTTTCGACGCCGCGCATCATCATACAAAGATGTTTCGCCTCCACGACAACCGCCACCCCGGACGGTTCAAGACAATTCATGAGCGACTCGGCGATTTGAGTGGTGAGATTCTCCTGGATTTGTAAACGGCGCGCAAAAACATCGACAATCCGTGCCACCTTGGAAAGGCCGATGACTTTCCCATTTGGAATGTAAGCCACATGCGCGCGTCCGATGAACGGCAGCAAATGATGCTCGCACAGTGAGTACAGTTCGATGTCTTTGACCAGAATGATTTCACTTGCGACCGAAGCAAAGACGGCATCGTTGATAATCTCGTCGAGATCCTGCCGATAGCCCTGCGTCAGAAATTCCAACGCCCGGGCGGCGCGATCGGGCGTCCTTCGCAGACCTTCTCGATCCGCATCTTCGCCAACACTTTCAAGAAGCTGCCGGTAAGCCATCGAGATCCGATCAAGATCTTTTTCCGGCAATCGATTAATATCACGCGTAAAGCGCTCTTCGATATCGAGATCGGAATTACGCGATTGAATCATAAGTTGGGTCCGTGCCGTATGGAACCGCGGCCCTACTCGAGCCAGCTCTGCGGATATTTTGGGTCATCGATGCCGAGCGATTCTTCCGTGAGTTCAAGCGTGTGCTGTGTGTCGAACATGACGGCAAGCTCTTCCGTGCGCGTTGCATTCTTGCTGGCCATGATCGTGCCCGGATGTGGGCCGTGCGGAATGCCGCGCGGATGCAATGTAATTGACCCGCTTTCGATGCCACGGCGCGAGCCAAAATTTCCGCGCACATAAAACAGCACTTCGTCAGCTTCGACGTTATCATGCACCCATGGAATTCTTACCGCCTCAGGATGGGTGTCGAGCATGCGGGGAGCAAAGGTGCAGACAACGTAGCCGCGAATCTCGAATGTCTGATGAATCGGCGGCGGTTGATGCACCGTGCCGGTAATTGGCTCGAAATCCTGCGCGTTGAAGGTGAACGGATAGAGATAGCCATCCCAGCCAACAGAATCGAAAGGATGCTGCGCCAGCGTGACATGCGTCCAGCGCGGTCCGTCTTTCACGAGCACATCGACATCTTCCTCTTTGTCGATCGTGATCAACTCACTCGGCCCATGAAGATCGCGTTCGGAATAGGGCGCGCCCATTTTAATCTGGCCTTCGTGATTTAAATAACGCTGCGGAATGCGGACCGGGCCGGCGGACTCAAGAACGAGGTGGTCCTCGTCTTCAATTTTGTCCGGCACCATCCGATAGGTAATTCCGCGCGGGATAACGATATAGTCTTCGGCGCGATAACGCAGTTTGCCGAAAACACTCTCCAGTGTGCCGCCGCCGTGAAAAACAAAAATAATCTCATCGGCGCCGCCGTTCTTGTAATACTCGAATTTGTCGTATGCCTTCGCCGGCTTCGTGCGATACGCCGTCATGTCTTGATTGAAAAGCATCGGGATCCGTCCCGTGTAGAGATCGCCGCGCCTGGGAATCGTTGCAGTGCGCAGATGATGATGACGCAGCGGACTATCAGCGACCTTTTTCAGTTCATGGCATCCCAGAAGCTTCACATTGCGCACGCGCGTCGGCGGACGCAGATGATACATGATCGAATAAGCCTCATCGAATCCTTGCGTCGTGAAGACATGCTCGTAGGCAATGCCTTCGTTTTTATAGGTCGGCGTCGCTCCGTTGCGATGAAACCAGATGTGATGTTTCCGCGGGATTTCGCCAAGTTTTTGATAGTACGGCATATCGATCCTCCTTTACAATTTGCCGCGTTTCTTTTGTTCGCGCTCAATCGCTTCGAAAAGCGCGGTGAAATTGCCTTCTCCGAACCCTTCCGAGTTACCGCGGCGCTGAATCACCTCAAAGAAGAGCGTCGGCCGATTGAAGACGCATTGAGTAAACAACTGGAGCAAATATCCGTCCGGACGATCGCGATCGACCAGGATTTTCAACTCGTGCAATTCATCCACGTCCTCCTCGATTTCGCCAATGCGTTTTCTTAATTCTTCGTCGTAATAGGAGTCCGGCACATCGAGAAAATCGACGCCTTGCTTCCGCATTTCGCCGACCGTCGCAAGAATGTTTGGGGTTAACAACGCAATGTGCTGCACACCCGGAGCGCGATATTCGTCGAGATATTCCTGAATTTGCGAGTTTTTCGACGACGGCTCATTGATCGGCAATTTGATATAACCATCTTCGCTGCCCACGACTTTGCTCAT
>QHOQ01000129.1:0-483 GCA_003219355.1 Verrucomicrobiota bacterium | reverse complement strand
CCTGGCGCGAAATCGCGGCCTTTGCGCTCGATAAAGGTATGAATGGTATCCCCGTAGGCTGCGATTGATCCCGCCCGAAAGCCGTTCTGATCGAATAGCTCATGAACGACGTTTGCGCCACGCGCGTCCGCTTCTTCCAATGCCTTCTTTGCGTCGGCCACGCGAAATGCCACGTCCTTCACTCCGTTGCCATGTTTGTCAATGTGCTCGCGCAGTTCATCTCCGTCGTCCCCCTTGCCGGCTGGCTCCGCAATCAGAAAATTAATGCGCCCTTGCCCGACGACATGCGCCCGGCGACCAGGGCGGCTCTTTTCATCGGCATAAGCGCGGGGCGCCATGCCGAAATTATTCATGAAATAATCGCGCCAGGCGTTGGCGTCATCGACAATAAATTCAATGTGATCGATGCCCTTGATACCAAGCGGATTAGAGACCTCGGTCGGTGTTTTCTTTTTTTCAAAAACGGTTGTACTCATCGCATTC
>QHOQ01000128.1 GCA_003219355.1 Verrucomicrobiota bacterium | reverse complement strand
TTTGTCCGACCCAGTCGTTGAAGCTTCTCAGCCACTGCTGAACCGGTAGAAATTGCGCGGCGAGCAAGAGTCCAATCAGAATCACGAGGAAGGCAACGAGTTGTTCAGAAGCGTTTTTGCCTGCCTTTTTCACGTCGTTTCTTATTCACGCGCACGCGTTCGGTGCGATTTTTGCGCGTTGCGCGCGCATTCGAGCAAAGACTTTCTCAAAACAAACCTGTGCTCTTGTCCGATTACCACCACGTTATAAACACCGTCAGCTTTTTTCATCAGGACATGCTACGAAGTTTGGAAACGTGGGTTGGTTCGATTATTCCGTTGCGAGCTGGTTGTTAAAAGGAATAAAGGTTAGCAGCGAGTCATCCAATGAATGCGATGTTGTGGGTGCGGACATTTCTTAGCGAGTTGCACGCGTGGCAATGGGTTGGAATTCTCGTCGCACGAATAGCCGTCGGTTTGCTCTTCTTTCTTTCTGGACGCAGCAAGCTTTTGATCCCTGAGCGTCGGGAACAAATGCGCGAAACACTGCTCGCGGCGCATGTTCCGTTTCCCGAATTCAACACTGTTTTTGTTTCGACAGTGGAGTTCACCTTCGGCTTGTTTCTTGTACTCGGCCTCGCGACACCTCTGGCCTGTGTGATGCTCGGCTGCGTGATGATTATGGCGACTGCAACGACGGCCATTCGAAACATCAAAGCGCCGCCTCTACTCGGTTGGCTGTCGGAGTTTTTGTATCTCCCCGAGGTGCTGTCTCTAGTGATTCTTGTGTGGCTTTTTCTCTCCGGACCGGGCTGGTTCAGCGTCGATCATTTGATTCTGTCTCGAACTCGCCTCTAGCGAGCGGCGGTTACTCACGACAGTGATCGCGGCTCACACAATCGCGAATTGCGACAGGTCCTGCTCATTCAAAGAACGCCTCTTTATTGGGGTCGTAGATCGATTTCCAAACTGAAGCTCCAAGTCTCGAGCCGACTCCGGCGATAATCGCGACACCTCTACGCGATTTGTCGATCATACTGTCGGGTGTTTCTCACGCGTGATGAGATTCGGCCTTGCCGTCTGCCATGGCGCCATTACTCGGCGAGCTTTTCTGTGGGTTGCGGCTCGCGGTCGGGCTCTTCGCCGCTTGGCAATCGCCACGGGCGTTGCTCACGAAACGGCAGCGCGAAGAGTTTTCCGAGGGTGAGCTCTTCTTCCTCTCGATACGCAGCGACCCCAATGGTCACGGCGTCCTGCGGCACATCGCGACGTAAAGTACGGTGTAATTTGTCCCACCAGCAGAAGATGGTTCCCCAATTCGAATTCGTCTCACGCTGGACGATGGAATGATGAATACCATGCATCCGCGGCGTGACGATAATCAGATTTAAAACGCGTTCGAGTTGGATCGGCAGCCGCCAGTTGGAATGATGAAAGAGGGTCGCGGTTTCGAAGCTGATGAAAAAAACGAGGAGCAGCATCGGCGCGATGCCAAAGAGGACAACACCGAGGGATAGAAAGGCGATCGAGAAGAACATCTCGCCGAAATGGAATCGCGCGGCTGTGCTCACGTCGAGATCAAGGTCCGTGTGATGCACGTTATGGAATCGCCAGAAGAGTGGAACCATGTGGTTGGCCCAATGCCACCACCAATAAGCGTAATCCATGAGCAGAAACGTGGCGATGCAAGCGGCCCATCCGGGCAGAGCGACCCAGTTCAACAAACCGATATGCCAATCTTGTGCCCACATCCCTACCGCGAGAGGGATTGGCAGCATGGCGAGGCGGACGATGGCGAAACCGGGAATCGAGAGCACAAAATTGCGCACCAACCGATGCAGGACACTGAAATGCTGACGGCGCAGAGGAAATCGCCACTGCAGCCAAAGCAGCGCAAGAAATACGCAAGCCAGAAGTGGCCTGCCGATATAATCCATCAAGGGAATTCTTTGCATTGGCTTGGTATTCTCGATCGCCGCAGGCGGCACGCCTGCCGCTACAATCCTGCTCGATCAATCCCGACGATCTCTTTCTGTAGAGGCAGCCGTGTCGACTGCTTGACGGAGTCGCTGTGACTCTATCATCGCCGAATACGCAGCGGCAATCGCGGGCTCCTGAAATGAAGCGCTTTTCCTATGCACCGATGCGCCGGAACATGAAGGTGGTCTCAGGCTTTACGATCTCGCCGTTCATCTCGAGCAGAGGGTAGGCGAGAAAATTGATCGGACCGCTGGCCGGCTCGGGATCGACCACCAGGTCCCGGCCTTTTGTTAGCTCGAAGCGATTGGCCGGATTATGACCGAAGTAATAATCGGCAAGCTTTGGATTTTTCCACGCTTCACTGATGTCAACCGGTACCCACCGTCCATTAGCGAAAAATTCGGACCAGCAATGGTAGCCCTCAATCGTGCCCTCGTTCTTGTCGGCGGGAATTGTAGCGCCGATCGCAAAACGCGCCGGTATGCCGATACTGCGCGCCAGCGCGATGAAGTAAGCGTGGAAATCGCTGCAATTCCCGGTGCGCACGTCGCAGGCGTACACGGCGTCGCCGCGGCCCCAGCCGGTGCCTGATTTGTCGTAGCGCATCCGGCCCATCACGTGATCGTAGAGCGCTTTCGCCCGCTCGAGGTCGTCGCTTTTTTCCGCCACTGCTTTCAGTGCGAGCGTTTTGAATGTCTCGTTCACTGGAACGAGCTTTTCAGGACGCAGGTAACGCGCGGCATCTGCACCGGTTGCGGGATAAGCGGCTTTCTCCTTCCGCACGACGTGGTATCGCAGCTCGATCGTTTTGCCGCTGTCTGCAGGCAGCGGATAGAGCACGCAGATATCGTTCGCGTAATCGCGATCCTGCACTTTTTCCCATTTCATGGGGATGCTCAGCTCTTCCTCGGTAACGGTCTGAAACGCATCGGTCTTCGCCAGCGGCAGCCAGACGCGAGCATCGCCTTTGATCTCCGGCAGTTTGACTCGGTAAACGAACTCGAACTGATCGGAGCCTTTAATAATACCCGGCTCCTCTGCGGCAGGAACTGCAACCGCACTCGCCAGAAAAACAACTGGGACAATCAGAAACAGCATGGACATTTTACTCGCAGATCCGGGTGGCCAATCGTTCGTCAACTTGCCGGCACCTTTCTTTTTCTTTCCAATCGTAAAGAGGCTTTCCGTCAATCTTATGAACGGTCGTGTCTGTGACTTTCATTGCGCCTGGCGGTCCGGTTAGGAAGAAATCGATGTCGTAGACCTTACCGTCGGCAGCTTTCATGTCCACGCAGGCAAAATATTTGCCGGCGCCGAGATCGGACAGCCGATCGTCGTGCACTCTTACCAGATCGAGCGCGAGATCCTGGCTCTCGTGCTTCACGTGAAACTTGCCGTCGCTGCTCTTTTTGCTTTTAGCGTCAATGTTTTTCTTGATTCCGGCGGAAATATCGGCCGTGCTCACTTGTTTTTCCGCGCCTTGCTTTGGATGCTCCGTAGTTTTCTTCGGATGTTCCGGATGCTCCTGAGCCCGAACGGGCAGTCCCGGTGTCAGGAACAGAGCAATAGCTGTTGCCATAACGAGTCTTGAGATCATATGAATTCCTCCGTTTTAGCTTCGTCTGCTTGCATTTAGTTGGATGTCTAAATGAAGTGGGACCCACTAGAACCACGGATACAAGTTTAGGTCAAAATGCAATTCTCAGTGATCATTCCAGTTTTCAACGAGGCATCGTTGATCCGATCATTTCTTCAGCATCTGCGCGAGCGAGCGGCTGGAGCTGAGATTATTGTCGCTGACGGCGGAAGCTGCGATGGCACGGTTGATCTTGCCACGGGCTTTTGCGATCAGCTTGTTAGAAGCGAACCCAATCGGGCCATGCAAATGAATGCCGGCGCGCGCGCTGCCAGCGGCGACGTGCTTTGGTTCGTGCATGTGGACGCTGAAGTCCCGCAAGGATGTTTGAATGCGATTGAGTGCATCATGGATGACCCAAAGGTTGTTGGCGGTTACTTTCGAATTCGGCTGCCGCGAAATTTCGTTTATCGGCTAACGGACAGCTTTGCACATTATGCTGGTCTTCTGCTGCGGATGCGTTGCGGCGATCACGGCATATTCTGCCGGAGAGCTGCGTTCATCGATATCGGCGGATTTCCAGAGGTGCCAATTATGGAAGACGTGGAATTTTTCCGCCTGCTCCATGGCCGCGGTCGTGTCATCTACATCAACAAGCGGATAGCGGTAAGTCCTCGTCGCTACGAAGCAGTCGGCCGGACGCGACTAACGCTGGCCTATGGATTGATCGCAACGCTTTATCTTCTCCGTTTCCCATTGTCGATGCTCGCGTCGATTTACAAGCGCACCTGCTGCCGGCGCGCGTGAAGATCATCGCAATTGTTCGAAATAGCTGGCCCAGCGGCTTCGTCAGTCGCACAAGGCTGAACGCAAAAAAGGCAGAGGCTGCACTCGGATGCACGTGTCTGGCCTGGCTGATCCGTTTCTGTTTATGGGCAAATTCCATTTGAGGCAATGAACGCGAAGAAAGCAGGAGAATTATGAAAATAACAGCAATTATTAGCGTCTTGTTGACGATTATTGCACTCGCCGCTGTCGCACAGGAATCGCCGGGGGAGCAGATAAAGCACGGCGCGCAGAAAGCGGGCGAGACAGTGAAAGATGCAGCTAAAACAGTAGGTGAGAAAACCAAAGAGGCCGCCAAGACGGTAGAGGAAAAAACCAAAGAACTGTGGAGAGACACGAAGGCGTATGCCAGCAGCGATCGCAAGACGTACCGCAAAGGCGCCCGGCAGAAACTTAATGACCTTGGAGAAGAAATTACGGAGTTGAAGAACCGCAAGTCGGAAGCAGCCGACCCGCAGGCTTTTGAGAGCCAGCTTGATACATTGAGCCAGCAGCACGCCACTGCTAAAGAGGAGTTCGCCAAACTTAAGAAGACAGTCGGGACGAAAGATTATGCCGATGCGCGCAAAGAGTTTGACAAGACGATCGACGAGTTGGAAGACGGGCTGGCTCAGGCACGGAAACAGTTGCGCGGCTGAGAATCCGCGAGTTAAGCACTTGCTCAGACTCATTGAGTGAGTCCTATTTGGCGCAATTAAATGAGCGATTTGCGCTTAGGAATAAACATTGATCACGTCGCGACCTTGCGGCAGACGCGCTACGCGGCGATGCCGGAATCAAAAAACGCGGAGCCCGATCCGATTACCGCGGCTTCAATCTGTGAGCGTGCCGGCGCTGGCGGAATAGTTGCCCACTTGCGCGGCGATCGTCGCCATATTCAAGATCGTGATATCGAGCGGCTGCGCGCAAATATCATGACCAAGCTGAACCTGGAAATGGGCAACATGCCGGAGATCATCGATGTTGCCTTGCGCATCGTTCCAGATGAGGCCTGTCTCGTTCCAGAGAAACGCGAGGAGGTTACGACCGAAGGAGGTCTCGATGTCATAGCGCAGCGAAAAGAACTTGAACCCACAATTAAGCGCCTTCAGACCGCAGGTATCCGCGTCAGTCTTTTCATCGATCCAACTCTGGAGCAGGTCGATGCCGCGGCTGAGCTTGGCGTGGAGATGGTAGAGCTGCATACCGGCAAATTGGCGAATGCATTCGCGGAAAAGATCGAGAAAGAAGAGCTGGGAAAGTTACGGGTGGCGGCACGTGCTGCGTCAGAATCTCATCTGCAAGTTAACGCGGGTCATGGGATTAATTATAAAAACATCGCGCTCATTCACGAGATCCCGCGGCTGACTGAACTCAATATTGGCCATTCCATCGTTGCGCGTGCGATGTGGGTCGGACTCGAAGCGGCCGTAAAGGAAATGCTCGCTGCAATGGAGAATTATCCTGGATGAGCGTGCTGGGAATCGGTGTGGACCTTGTCGAATGCGTGCGCATTGAACGTTCACTTGAGCGTTTTGGCGAAAAATTCCTCCATCGTGTCTTTACTGATGGTGAGATCGAATATTCCATGTCGATGAAATTTCCGGCGCGACATCTGGCTGCGCGTTTCGCCGCGAAGGAAGCTGTCTCGAAAGCATTCGGCTCCGGCATCGGCAAGGCAATGGGCTGGCGCAACATCGATGTTCGAAAGAAGCCGAGCGGCGAACCGTTTCTCGTATTTTCCGGACCGGCGCAGGAGCTTGCCGCAAAGCGCGGCGTCAGGTCTGCCCTTATCACACTCAGTCATACTGAGCACCACGCGATGGCATCTGTTGTCCTCGAAGGTGCAACGCTTCAGCCTGGATAATTACCACACCTCCGTTCCCTTTTTGAGTGCTTTCGTAAATCAGGCTTGCTTTCTCGCTTGGCGGCTGCAGCGACGACTTTCCATCCGCATCGCGTTTGTCATCATCGCTCTCGTAGCAGCGGCCGCCGTTGTGATTGGCGATTTTGTGCGCCGCGACGCGTCGCGCCGGCTGCGCGAGGCGATTCTTGCAGAGCTTCAGCCAGTCGTCTTGAAGAATTGTACGTTGAAGCGCTTCGGCAGCGCCAATGACGGCGGATACCTGATGTGCGAGAATCTGATCGAGCCGCTCGATGCAGCGTACTCGTATGGTGTTGGGGGGAACGACGACTGGGGATGCGAGCTGTCGCGCCGGTATCACGTCCCGGTGGAACAGTATGACTGTTTTGATCCCGCACGCCCGACCTGCAACGGCGGCACGTTCGTGTTTCACAACGAATGCCTCGGCGATCGAACCGGCTACCGGGAGTCGCGTTTCTTCGATACGTTGGAAAACCAGATCAGGAGGAACGGCGACACCGGCCGGCACCTGATCATCAAGATGGACATTGAGGGTGGGGAATGGGATTCGCTCCTCGCAGCCCCCGACGAACTGCTGGCGTCGATTCCGCAGATCACGATGGAGATGCACGGCTTCAACGATCCGAAGATTGTCGAGGTACTCCGGAAGCTGAAGCGGAACTTCTATCTCGTGAACCTCCACTTCAACAACTGGTCGTGCACGCCGAAGGCCGCGCCGCTGCCCGCGTGGGCGTACCAGGTGCACTGGGTGAACAAGCGGATCGGTGTGCTCGATCCGGCGGCGCCATTTCCGGCACCGATGAGTCCGCTGAACGCGCCCGACTCACCGACATGGCCCGATTGTCAGTTGCGTACACCGGCGCCGCAGCCCTGAGGGCTCACGGCTATGGTTCGAAAAATATTTGAGTGCCATCCAATACCATCGGCAAAAGCGATGGGTTGGCGCGACATCGGCATCCGCGAAAATCCGAGCGACGAACCGTTTCTCGTATTTTCCGGGCCAGCGCAGGAACTCGCAACCCAGCGTGCGGTGATATTGGCCTTCGTCACTCTTAGCCACACTCAACATCATGCCATCGCTTGCATTGTGCTTGACGGCTAACATCACCAACCTTTACGCCAACTGACATGACCATGGAATACTATCGGCACATCATGGACGTCGTTGGCACCAGTGTGGATGGGATAGGTGTGTTTATCATTATCGGTGGCGCGGTCGTCGCAACTGCCCGGCTTGGCGTGCATCGCATTCAGAACACGGGCAATTACTATTCCCTTTATCGACAGGATGTGGGACGCGCTATTTTGCTCGGCCTCGAGTTTCTTATTGCTGGCGACATCATCCGGACGGTCGTTGTAGCGCCCACAATGCAAAATGTGCTGGTGTTAGGATTAATCGTTCTCATCCGGACATTCCTCAGTTTGTCACTCCAGCTGGAGATTGAGGGAAAGTTGCCCTGGCGCCGAAGTGCCGCGCCCTGACTAGGATCATTGACGGTATTTCCTTCGAGCGTACGGTTCGCGTCACACCCAGAGAGTTCCACAACGCCTGTAACAAGGCCCGCGTCTCTTTTCCGCAAGAACGCGACACGTTGCGCACGATCACGAGAGCAGTGCCGCGCGTATGTACTAATGGTTCTATCGCGCCCGCCGCGGCGGGTGTGCGACGACACTACACAAAAGCAAACCAATAGGAGTATCAAAACACATGCATCCAACTACGTACAACGCGAAGGCTTATTCTACTCCCAGTGCAACATCGCCGCTGGCGTCTACCGCGATCAAGCGTCGCGATCCAACTGATCGCGATGTGCAAATCGAAATCTTGTTTTGTGGCATCTGCCATTCGGATCTGCATTCGGTGCGCAACGAGTGGAGCGAGTTCATGCCCACTAACTATCCGATCGTACCCGGCCATGAGATCGTCGGTCGCGTTACCAAGGTCGGCTCGGCAGTTACCAAGTACAAGCCTGGCGATCTCGCTGCGGTCGGTTGCATGGTCGATTCGGACGGCACCTGCTCGCAGTGCAAAGCCGGCCTTGAGCAATTCTGTCCGAACATGATCCTCACCTTCAACTCTCCGGACAAGCACGTCGGAGGCGTGACCTATGGTGGCTACTCCGACAGCATTGTTGTCGATGAACATTTCGTCTTGCGCGTCCCATCCAACCTCAACCTCGCCGGAGCCGCGCCGCTGCTCTGCGCCGGGATCACAACGTACTCGCCCATGCATCATTGGGGCGTCACGAAGGGCAA
>QHOQ01000127.1 GCA_003219355.1 Verrucomicrobiota bacterium | reverse complement strand
AAAAATGACAACGCGGAGATGTCTCCGCGTTTTCCATTTCGCGGATTATGAAAGTACGACCATCAGTGAAAAGGCTTTGTGCCAGTTGCAAGATCGTGAAGCGCAAGAACGTGGTGCGCGTGATCTGCAAGAACCCGCGCCATAAACAGCGTCAGGGATGATTTTATTTCAGCAATTAACATTTTGACCATCTCACCATGCCCAGATTGCTAGGAGTTGAAATTCCAGCCGACAAACGCATCGAGGCGTCCCTCACCTACATTTATGGGATCGGCTTGAGCACCGCCAGGCGCATTCTCGAGCAGACCAATATCGACCCGAACTTGCGTGCAAAGAATCTTACGCCGCAGCAATTGAACGAAATCATTCACGCGATCACAAACAACAAGATCGCGATCGAGGGCGATCTGCGCCGCGAAGTGCAGGGCAATTTGAAGCGTTTGCAGGCGATCAATTCTTATCGCGGTATCCGCCACCGGCGGGGACTGCCCGTGCGCGGTCAGCGGACATCGACAAATGCCCGGACCCGCAAAGGCCCGCGCAAGACAGTGGGCGTCATCCGCAACCCGGAAGCCAAAGCGGGCAAAGTCTAACCAGTAAAGATAATGGCCGAACTAGAAAAAGAGAACAACCCCGAACCGGAAAAGCCGAAAGCGAAGGAAGCGAAAACGGACGTGGCTCCGGCTGAAGCGCCGGAAACCGAGGCAGCCCCAGTAGTTCAAGATACTACTCCGGCAGTTCCCGAACAGCCGTCTGCCAAGGCTGAACCAGCGGTTAAGCGAGCAAAAAAGCCGGCCAAGGGCAAAAAAGACCAGCCGGCGCCCGCTGCGGCGCGAGAAAATCTTTCACTTTCGGCTGACGACATCGAGAAACCGAAGGTCGTCAAAGCCAAAGGCAGCAAGAACGTTCACACTGGGATTGCACATGTTCTCTCCACATTTAACAACACGATTGTGACGATCACCGACATGAACGGAAACGTGATTGGGTGGTCGAGCGCCGGCAAAGTGGGCTTTAAAGGCGCGCGCAAAAGCACCGCTTACGCGGCGCAGATGGTCGCGCAGGATGCTTCCCGGCAGGCAATGGGACACGGGCTGAAAGAGGTGGAAGTATTAGTCCGAGGGCCGGGGGCGGGGCGCGAATCAGCAGTGCGCGCTTTGCAGGCGGTCGGGCTCGATCTCACCGTGATTCGCGATGTTACCCCCGTGCCGCATAACGGCTGCCGGCCCCCGAAACAACGCCGTGTTTAGGATTCCTATTTAACGCTTCAACGCTTTAACGGTTTAACGATTTAACGAACCCCATGGGCAGATACACCGGACCAAAAACGAAAGTCAGCCGCCGTTATGGCGTGCCGATCTTCGGACAGTCGAAATCGTTGGAGCGAAAAAATTATCCGCCTGGCATGCACGGCCCGAGAGGCTCCCGACGAAAACAATCGGAGTACGCAATTGCGCTCGGTGAAAAGCAGAAGCTCCGTTATCAATACGGGCTTCTTGAGCGCCAATTCCGCCGCATCTTCCAGAATGCGCTCCGCAAGCGCGGTGTAACGGGCGAAACGCTGCTCCAACTTCTCGAGACCCGACTCGATAACGTCGTGTATCGCCTCGGCTTGGCCAATACGCGGAGCGCCGCCCGGCAGTTGGTGTCGCACGGTCATGTGCTGGTAAATGGGCGCAGCGTAAACATTGCTTCCTACAATGTGAAAGCCGGCGACGAAATTGCGATTAAAGATAAACCAAAATCGCGCCAGCTCGTCCTCCGCAATCTCGAGCTGACCCAAATTGCCCCGGTACCGGATTGGCTGACAGCCGATCGCGACGCCCTTAGTGGCAAGGTCGCGCATATTCCTTCTCGTGAAGAGATGCAGCCGATCGTGAACGAGCAACTCATCGTCGAGTTGTATTCAAGGTAAGAGACCGAGGCCCGCAGGTGCTCGCGGGCTCGCGAGCATGGTCGCCCGTCACGCGAGAACTTTTCCTGACGTTTCAGTCCAGCGGACTTTTGACGCCGAGGCCCGGCTTGTTGAGAACGTGTGTGCGGGAAATCCGGCGGAAAGCGATGAGAAGCGGACAGTGAAAACTGATTAAGCGCATATTCCTCTTGACGCCCCAGCGCCAGGACTTTGTAATTACCCTCTACTACACGATCAGCCTTGCAACGGCTTCTCCTCTGTCAACCGTCAATCCTTCAATTCACTATGATACGAGACAAATTCATTGCATTTATCTTTATAATCTCCGCTTGCGTTGCAGCTTCATCTTTAAACGCTGCTACGATCCCCGCTCGAACAACAATCACGGTAAGGACCCTCAGTTCCATCTCCTCAACGGATCGGGTGGGTAGAACCTTCGGGGCGCAGGTAGACCAGGATGTCGTTGTCGATGGAAAGGTTGTAGTGAAAGCTGGAACAAAAACATTAGTAAAAATTCAGTCATCCGGGGCTCTTCCGCGCGGGTCCAAGGCGCTAACTCTGGACCTTACGTCAATTTCTGTGAACGGACGTGATGTTGCAGTAAAGACGAATAGCTTCGAACCGGCCTCGCCGAAGACCGTGCGCGGGAAGCGCGCTGGACAGATAAGCATCGGCACATTCGTCGTTCAGCCGAGAAGCAAGATGCAATTTCAGCTTACCCAAGCAGTCACGTTGTAAGCGCTGGTCGCAATGTACCAGACTTCGACCTACGCAGGGGAGTAAGTCGTTCTAAATCTGCGGATTCGGATTAGATAACGGTACCCGTGACGCCGGGAACAAAGATGCAGTTCCAGCTTCTACAAGCTGTTAGCTTTAGGAGTTGGTTTGTTTTTAGAGATAGAATGTTGCTTGCGTGAATGGGTCATGGGCCGCGTTGCGCACTCGCGGCTTTCACCTTGGGTGCGCCGGTGAGTGAGGCGAGTGCATTCATCGAAGTTCCCGTTCAGCCGGAATCACAACAGCCTCACTGCCCTTGCCGACATCTGCAAGGCCCGTGGCTCTCATCCGGACTCGGGCGAGAAAGACAAGCGCACCGTCTCATCGTCGGTACGCTTATTTATTTATCAGGCGCTCAGTTTTTATTTGAGTTGCATGTCAGCGCCGCCGCCCGTGGCATTGACAGCAACGCCGTTTTGTGTGGAGGAAATGCGGACTATCACACCGGCCTGATTTGACATGATGGTCCCACTTCGCCCGGCGCCAAGAGTCACGCCCCGCGTTCCCGCTCCACCCACGTTATAATGACCGTTGAAATCTTGAAGATGCTTCAGATTGAAAACCTCGCCATAAGCAGAAGAGTTGGTCATCCCGACCTTACCTACCGAAAGTCCTTTTACTTTAACCGGATAATCTTTGCCTCTGTAGGTGAGCGTCCCTGACCCCCAGCTGACACCAATTCCAAGAGCGAACGAACCCCCGCTCAGCCGTAACGTTGCGTCTGGCTTGGATTCATGATGATGAGTCGCCGCCCGTGTAAATCCTGTCATCACGCCCAGGATTAATAGTGAAACTGCAATTTTCTTAACATTATTCATAGTGCATTTCCTTTCATTTGTTTGCCGCAAAATTAGGACTTCGCCTCCACGGCTTCCATTGGACGAAAGTCCGATATACCAACCGGCAAAGTTGGTGTATCCTAGCGGGCAACGGCTGAAAAGCAGAAATTTATGAAATCACAAAGCCGCAAACTACTTCATCGCGAGATCGCCCTCGCAGGTGTCGCATTTCTCTTGTTGGGCTCGACCGCAGCATTGGCACAGCAGGCCGAATCCCAGGTCATGACCACAACAACCTCGGACACGGAACAGGCTCCCAAGCTTCCGAATGATGAATTGGATTCTCTGGTCGCGCCGATCGCTCTTTATTCAGATCCACTTTTGGCTCAAACACTCGCCGCTTCCACTTATCCATTGGAAATTATCCAACTCCAGCAGTGGATGGATCGAAACAAGAATTTGCAAGGCAAAGCACTGGCGGATGCAGTGGCCAAGCAACCGTGGGACCCAAGCGTCCAGGCACTGGTAGCGACTCCAGACGTGGTGCAGCGGATGGCTGGCAATATCCAATGGACGACGGACCTGGGAAACGCATTCCTGGCGCAGCAATCTGACGTGATGGACGCAGTCCAGCGGATGCGGGGGAAGGCCGAAAGCAAAGGAACTTTAAAAACCAGCGCGCAGCAGACAGTGCAGACCAAAACAGTCGAGGGCGGCAAGCAAGTGATCGTAGTTGAGCCATCTAGCCCTGACGTAGTTTATGTCCCCTCTTACGACCCGGAGGTTGTTTACGGACCACCACCTCCTGCCTATCCCTATTATCCCTACACTTATCCGGGCTACGTGCCAGGAACTGCTTTAGCGTGGGGCGCGGGAATTGCGCTGGGGGCCGCTGCTTGGGGCGCTTGGGGTGGCAACTGGGGCAATTGCGATTGGGGCCATGGCGACGTCAACATCAACAACAACAATAATTTCAACAAAAACGTAAACCGGAACGTCAACCGGGGCCAAGCTGGCCAGGGCAACAAATGGCAGCACAACGCGCAACACCGGGGAAATGCACCCTATGGGAACAGGCAAACAGCGAATAAGTACGGCGGCACGGCTCGAGGCCAAGGCGGAAGGGGAGCCGGTGCTGGAGCTGGAACTCGCCCTGGTGCAGGCGGAGCTGGAACTCGTCCCGGTGGTGGCGGCGCGGCGGCGCGGCCCGGCGGCGGTGGCGCTGCGGCTCGTCCCGGTGGCGGCGGAGCTGGAGCTCGCCCAAGTGGCGGCGGAGCTGGAGCTCGCCCAAGTGGTGGTGGAGCTGGCGCCCGGCCGGGTGGAGGTGGCGCGGCGGCTCGGCCCGGTGGCGGTAGCGCCAAGAACCAAGTTGGTAACCGCAGCGCATCATCCCGACCTAGTTCCGCTTCTCGCGGCGGAGGAGGATTTGGCGGCGGCGGTAGCGGAAACTACGCGCGAGCCAGCAGCAGCAGAGGCGGTCATAGCATGGGCGGCGGAGGAATGAGTCGCGGTGGAGGTGGCGGCGGTCGTGGTGGCGGCGGTCGCGGTGGTGGCGGAGGAGGCCGGAGATGAAAAAAGCTCGGTGAGAAAACACAAATGAAATCGAAAGCAAATATTATGACTTCGTCGAAATTCTTCGTGATTGCTTGCGCGATCGTTAATTGCGCTTTTGTTGTTCTGGCCTCGCAAGGAGCGCCAGAGCAAAAACAAGAGTCAACTGCGGCGGCGTCGCAGCCACAACAAAAGCAATTCGACACGCCGAAACAGGCCGTGGATAGCCTTCTTACCGCCGCGGCTACGTTCGATGTCTCTGCTCTTAAGCAGACTCTGGGTCCGAACGGTGAGGATCTCGTTAGCTCAGAGGATCCCGTCGCAGACAAGACCCGAGCGCTGGCGTTTGCCGACAAGGCGAAGGAAAAGAACTCGGTTGAAATAGACAAGAGAGATCCGAACCGCGCCATTCTCCTGGTGGGCAACGATGATTTTCCGCTTCCCATTCCGATCGTGAAGCGCAAAGGCAAGTGGTCGTTTGATACGAAAGTAGGTCGTGAGGAAATATTAAATCGGCGGATCGGCGCGAACGAGCTGAATGCCATTGAGATTTGTCGAGGTTTCGTCGAGGCACAGCACGAGTACGCTCAGGAAAAGCACGATGATTCAAAGGTGAACCAATACGCACAGCATATCCTCAGCACGCCCGGGAAGCACGATGGTCTGGCATGGAAGAACGCCAACGGA
>QHOQ01000126.1 GCA_003219355.1 Verrucomicrobiota bacterium | reverse complement strand
TGCCGGCAAAGAGCAATCCGACCGCGTGCGGATTCGTCGCTACGTCTTCAACCATTAGCGATCCCGAGTCACCGCTGTCCAAAAACTTACTACCACTGTTCGCGATCACGATCTGACCGGTGAAAGTTTTAGTAAAAGCAGTGCCGCCTGCACATTCGTTGTCGTAGGTCACGCTGACCGTCGCGTTCAAGCCCGAGACTGAACTGTGTGTCAACCCAGTTGTGCGGCCGCTCTTTTTTACCGCCTGATGGATGAAGGCACCGACCGTCGTATTCGAGATCGTGCCGATCTCAAGGATCGCGCCGTCCGTCCGCACCATTCCTGGAACGACCTGTGCGATTGCGCAATCGACATTGCTTCCGGGCAGTGACCTTTCCTTAACCAGCGTCCCGACGGTTTGCGCGCCGTTTGCGCTACAGTTCACGTCGATCAAGCCCGGCTGAATGATTGGATCACCGGTCGTCGCAACAACGCCATTTCCGCCGGGCACAATGTCCGATTCAAAAACGTGATAGTTGCTCAAAATGTACTGAGTGGTACCAATTTTCACGAGCGAGCCCAGGGTGCCGCCGCAGCAAAAGCCATTCGCAAGATCTTTCGACCAGCCACCCGACGTCCCAAGCTGAATCGGTGGAATCTGTTTGGCTGTATGAGCCATCGCGCGAAATTTGTCCGTCAGCTGCACCTGCACGCCTACGCCGCGAAGTTCTCGAGGGAGATTCCTGATCACATTGCCCGCGTTCGTTGCATCTCGATCGACGTAAACCGTCAACACCGGAACAGTGGCGGCATCGACGCCGACCGCAGTTCCCAACACTCCCGGCTGCTGCATCAGGCCTGGCGTGACGTCCGCTTGAACGGCTATAACCGCCTGCACAGCAGCGTGCGTATCATCCAGGACACCAGCAGGCGGCTCAGCGAACGTGCTGACTGAAAGGAAAAGAAGGACAATTGCTGCGGGGAATTTGAATAGACTGTCAATGAATCGATTGATGGGGGGCATAGGAGGTGCAGGAGTTAAGGGTAAATGACTTTTGTTTCCCTCTTTTTGTTGAGGCTGGATTGGTTAGCTCCACTAACTCTGTAATCCAGTTCCGTGCATTGAAGCGTCGGGTGACAAAAATCGAATTGTTTTTACGGCGTCTACGAGAATTCGTCAAGCGTCTTTTCGATCTCGTCTTTCCACGAGAACGCGAAAGCGTTGTAGCAGTGGTTGCTCTCAACCACCGAAATCTATAGACAGATGTTCGCCGCGGCGAACGGAGCCGCAGGGCGTCGGTAGAAGATTCTGTAGCCGCGGCGAACACCTTTACAACAAACCGGCGCTTGAGAACACGACGTGCCGGGCGGCCGTCGGGTAGACGGGCGGGCCGAAAGGCTGAGCGAGCGGGAGCGAGCGAATCAACACGACGTGCCGGGCGGCCGGCGGATAGACGGGAAGCCCGAAGGGTGAGCGATCGGGAGATCGCGAAATCAAAGCGCCGAGAGGTTTTCACCTCTCGGCGCTAACGTGACTTACAACTTAACCCTTCGGATTAAAACTGCGAACTATGGGCATTCGATCTCTATTGTCGAGCGGCACCGAGAACGCTTTCGTTGCTCGCGGCGGCGCTCAGCGGCAGGTTGAGCTGCCGCTGAGAAGCCTCTCTCGCTAGCTATTTTTTCCGATAACCGAGCGCGTCTGCCGTGCAGGTTTCGCTGATGTTGGTTCCTATCACTCCGCCCGTCGCACTGATCGGCGCATTAGCGTTGGCGCAGCCGGTGAGTATCGATGTGGCATTTTGGCCAATGCCGGTCCAGACGAGGTGCCAGGTCACGAATAGGGTGTTGTTCGCCGGCACAGTGATGGTGCACGGCCCGCTCGGACCACACTTTTGGCCAAAACTGTTCACGAAGTTCCAGTCGGCCAGCGGGTCGGTAAATCCGGTCGCGGTATCGAAGAAGTAGGCATGTGCCGCTTGAGCAATCGGATGCAGCAACGAATCCGTATTACTCGGAGCCAGGCCGATTGCGGTCAAGTTAACGGTGACCGATTGATCCGAGCCGGTCGTATTACTCCACAGCATGTTGTAATAGAACTGGCCGGGATTTGTCGCCGTCGCAATCTTCTTGGCATTGGTGACAATCTGGAATCTTCCGCCAGCATTGCTGCTAACCGATGCACCGCTGCAATCAGTTAAATCGAGGAAATTCGAATCCGTGAAGAAGCAGCTAATCTCCGAACTGGGGTTGCAGGCTCCACCGACCGTCACCTGGATATGGATGTTGTCGTGGGTAATGGTAAAGCTGCCCGGCGGCGAGACGGAGATCTGAAGGTTGGCATGGTAAGTACCATCTGCGAGGCCCGACTTACTCAGGGGGACATCCACATCCCCAGTGGTGTTCGTCGTATCATCCAGCAGGATGGAGGACGGAACTGTGATACCGGACGTGAGGTTCGGATTTCCCACAGCACCGAAGCTGATCGTAGCGATCTCGCCCGTTGTGCTGTTGTTGTCCGTGTCTGTGAAGTGGATATGTAGCGTGTCGCTAAGGTTGCCGCCACTTGGAATACAGATCACGTAAAACCAAGTGCGCGGAAATGGTTGCGGGCTGGTTGGAACTACGCCGTTCGTGCTATTCTGAGCGGTGACGGTTATGATGTCCTTGGGCGGTCCGCCAGCGGCATGGGCTTTTGGCGAGAGCACCAAGCCCAATGCAAGCGTAAGACACCCGAATGCCAGGCTTGATATGATTAATGTTTTTTTCATTTAGGAATTACTTCTTTCTTATTTGTTAGGTTTGGTTATCTGGGCGGCCACGACTGCGGCGACCCGGGAGCATTGTTGTGGATTGTTGTGCAGTTCATGCACTTGTAGTTTCAAATCGCGTCATTTTTATTTGGCGCGTCGGACCTTGTAAATCAGGGCAACGCCATGATTCTTTGGGAAAATCGTGCCTAGGCCTTTCGTCGGTACTTTCCTAAGCCTCCGGCGAATAAGTCCGACCCACCATCGGTAAAATACCTAATCCAAACGAGCAGGCGGTTGAGTCCAGAATTATATAGAGGCGTCACCCGACCCGCCTTCTGCGCTTCGTTTCCTTTGTTGCCTTCAGTGAATTGATTCCGTCGCGGCTTTAAACAGAAGGTAACCAAGAAAACCAAGGTCTGACCGAGCACCTCTACAACTAAAGAAAAAACCGTGGCAGGGATTAAACCCTGCCACGGTTACTAGCAGTTCAACTTAACCTAACTTTAGTTATTTCTAAGACGGATAGCGTTACTTCACACCGACCTTAAAGATAATACTGCCGTAGGCCAGGTTGATGCGGAACGTATAATCGTACCCCGCCGTCAGGTTGGTAGTGGCCATGTTGAAGATCCACTGGCTGCCGGTAAAGCGGAAGGCAGCGTCAGGAATGGCATTCTCGCCAACTTCATTCACAGTGCCAAGCTGACCCCGCACCGCGCTTAGCATGGTCAACGTGCCACCGGTGCCCGCAAAGACCGCTGCCGGGTTGGAGATGGGGTTGCCGTTGGCGTCGCACACCGTGAACTTCACCGGGATGGTGCTGCCGCCCTTGCGAGGATACACGCTGGTGCCGTCGCTATTGATTGGCGGTAAAATGACGCCTCCCGCTTCCGACCCACTGCACGTCCCATAGGTGATGGTCAGCGTCCCGTTGACGAGCGGGGTGAAGTCGTAATTGGTCGCGCTGAGGCTGCCCACGCTCGGCGTGATCGTATAGGTCCCGGGAAGGAACGCCGTGGTTGTCGCCGTCGGGCCGAACCCCGCCGCGCCCGACAGAGCCAAGGCGGCGCGCAACCCGCTGTCAGTCTCACCATTCTTGAATCCGCTGAGCGTCGCCGTGAACGGCGAGAACACCGCCCCGTCGTAAATCTTCGTCTTGTCGACGGCCGTCACCGTCAGGTGCGCCTTGGTCACGGTCAGCGTGCCATTAGTCAGCGTGACATCGTAGTTGCTCAGCAAACCGGTGCCGTCGGAGACTACACCTGTGATGGCGTAGATGCCGACGTTGGCTAAGACCGTGTTACCGGTGCTGCTATAGGCGATGGCCAGGTTCTCGCCGTTGACCCCGGTAAGGAACGTGGCCCCCAGATCGGCGGCCAGGTTGGCGGTGCTGCCGTAATCGTGGCTGTCGTTGCCGATGGTGTGGCTGATGGCCTTCTTATTCACCGTCAGCGTGCCGTTAGTCAGCGTCACGATGTAGTTGCTGGCCAAGCCGGTACCGTTGGAGACCAAGCCGCTGATAGCGTAGGTCCCAACGTTGGATGTGGTTGTGTTACCGGTGCTGCTATAGGCGATGGCCAGGTTCTCGCCGTTGACCCCGGTAAGGAACGTGGCCCCCAGATCGGCGGCCAGGTTGGCGGTGCTGCCGTAATCGTGGCTGTCGTTGCCGATGGTGTGGCTGATGGCCTTCTTGTTAACGGTCAGCGTGCCGTCGGTAGGTGTGACATCGTAGTTAGGGTTCAACCCAGGGGCCACCGTAATCGGGTAGTTGCCCACGTTAGAAAACTGCACGGCTGTAGTCGCCAGCGTGTAGTTCAGCGCGTCCCCGTTTACCGTGCCTGTGACCGTCGCCGTCAGCGCCGGGTTGAGGTCGCCATAGAACTTGTTCTTATCGTCCGCCTTCACCGTCGCCGGCCGCGGGTTAACGGTCAGCGTGCCGTCAGTAGGCGTGACGGTGTAGTTGGGGTTAGACCCAAGGGTCACCGTGATTGGGTAGTTGCCCACGTTAGAGAACTGCACGGCCGTGGTCGCCAGCGTGTAGTTCAGCACGTCCCCGTTTACCGTGCCTGTGACCGTCGCCGTCAGCGCGGGGTTGAGATCGCCATAGGGTTTGCTCTTATTGTCCGCCTTCACCGTCGCCGTCACCGGGTTAATGGCCAGCGTGCCGTTGTTGAACGTGGTGAAGTCGTAGTTGGCGGCGCTTAGGGTGCCCAGTGCCGGCGTGATCACGTAGTTACCAATGGTGGTTGTCGCCGTCGATGACGGTCCAGTCCCGCTGAAGGTCGGGCTACCGCTCACTACCGTTACTGTATCGGTGCCGACGAAACCGGTAATTGTCGCCGTGAATGTTGGGTTGGCCGCGCCATAGGCCCGGCTCTTGTCATCGGCCGTGACCGTCAGGTGCACCTTGGTAACGGTCAATGTGGCTGCGTTGGAAGTGGCCGTCGCGGGCGTGCACGAGTTGGTGAATACCGCGTGGTATTGGTTCCCGCTTATGGCCACCGTCGGATTGTTGATGGTCAACGTAGTGCTGGTCGCGAGCGGTATATCACTGAAGCTGACTCCGCTGTTAGTGCTTACCTGCCACTGCACAGTGGGCGCCGGACTGCCGCTGGCGGCGGCGGTAAAGCTGACGCTTGCGGTTCCGTAGGCCACCCCTTGGCTTATCGGTTGGGTGATGACGCTGGGCGACGTTGACGTCGAACGAGTTGCTAGTCCCGGTCGGTTTGGGGACAGCCCCAGGGCCTGTCGCTGTGATGTTGAAATTGCCGGCATTCGTAATGGTCACGCTCTGTGTAAGGACGCCCAGCGTGAACGCGTTGCTCGTGAGCGGAGCGCCCGTGAGCGCGCCAGTCGAGGTGAGGGTCACCTTGTTGCCGCCGCCGTCGAACGCGGTCGCCGTGTTACCAAAGGAGTCCTTGGCCGTAATGGTGATGGGGAAAGGCGTTCCCGTCGTCTGCGGGCTGCTAATCGGGTCGAAGACGAAGTGATCCACCGCCCCGGCAACGACCGTAAAAACATTGCTCAGTGTCGAAGTCAAACCGGTCGAGCTGGTCGCCGTCAACTGCTTGTCAGTCCCCGGTACATCAATCCTTAAATTCGTGTAGGTAACCGTCCCATTCCCTCCCCCTGTCCCGATGTTCAGCATGACCGTACCCTGCAGCGGCCCTGTCCCGGCCGTCAGTGCAACGGTGACGTTTGAAGTCGCTGCGAGTCCGACCGTTGAATTGTTCCCAAATGTGTCTTGCGTCTTAATTACGGGTTGTGTGCCGAATACCGACCCAGCGGCCGCGTTCCCCGGCTGCGTCGTGAACGCCAACTTGCTGGCCGCCGCCGCATTCACCGTCTCGGTCTGCGTCGCCGAAGTGATCGCCGTCGGCGACGTGCTCGCCGCCGTAATTATTGGCGTCCCGGCCTTCGTGTCCGTGTAGGTGAAGTTTACGCTGCTCGACCCGCTGGGAATCGACGGGCTGGCCGGAGTAAACGTCACCGTCCCCGTCGAATTACTCGACAGCGTCACCGTCCGGGCCGCCTCCGTCGTGACCGGATTCCCCGATGTATCCTGCCGTTGCACCGTGATCGTGCCTGACGCCACACCCGCCGTCGTCGTCACCGGCGAGCTCGTGAAGACCAGCTTGCTGGCCGTCGTGCCACCAACCACGGTCAGCGTACCGGAATCGGCACTTAGCGCTCCCACAGCCGCATGAATCGCGGCGGTGCCGGCGGCATGGCCGGTAAACACAGCGCTCTTCTTGTTCCCAGCGGGAACGAGATCGCCAGCTACGACGCCGCCCGTATTGCTCGCGTACGACCAACTATCCGCCGCGACGTTCGCTACAAAGTTGCCGCCGGCATCACGCGAGATGGAATAGACCGTGATCGAACTGCCGGAGTTGATGTTCTGCGCAGGAACAACGGTCCCGCTTCCATCGGCTGCGGTTTCAACTCGGACCTGGGTCGCCGCGCCCAGAGTGATGTTGAACGCATTGCTAGTCACCGAGGTCAGGCCGGTGCTTGTCGCCTGAAGTGTGTAGCCGGTGCCTACGTTGTTGATGGAGAGGTTGCTGAAGGTCGCGACGCCCGCGACCGCGCTCACCGAAGTGGTCCCGCTCAGCGTGCCGCCGGAAGGATTGGTACCGATTGCCATGCCGATCGAGGCGGTACTGTTAGCTACCAAGGTGCCGTTGGCATCCTGTACTTGTACGGTTATTGCCGGTGCAATTGAGGCTCCGGCAGCCGCACTAGTCGGTTGCTGGCTAAAAGACAACTTGGTAGCTGTCCCGTAGACTCCCAGGGCCAAAGCTGCGCTGGTGCTGTTCTGCCAGCCGGTATTGCTGGTATTGGAAGAGGTGTACGTGCCGGTGATGTTTGCAGTACCGGTGGCCGTCGCGTTGAAGGTGACGCTGCAAGATGACGCAGCCGGATTTGAGCCTGCGATAGCAACCAGCGTGGCGGGATTTCCGGTGAAGGTACCAGCGGCACCCGCACGCGTGAAAGTAACCGTGCCCGCCGGGGACCCATTGTTACTACTCCCGTTCTTGGTGTTTGTGACAGTCGCGGTGCAAGTGGTCGAGCCGCCGACTGCAACGGGGTTCGGGTTGCACGAGACGACAGTGCTCGTAGGGTCGGCGGCGTCTGTAAACGTCACATCTGCTTGCATCGCGGACTGTTCGCCGACAGAAGTCACATGGAAGCTTGCACCTTGTTGCACGAGCTGGACCAT
>QHOQ01000260.1:1466-3013 GCA_003219355.1 Verrucomicrobiota bacterium | reverse complement strand
CTGGGCAAAAACGGTTTGGTAACGTGCGTTATCCTCCGCGTCACTCTTGCGCTCGATGTAGGGCGGCAACGGCATCGAGCCACCAGCGTAAAGATCAATATCCTTGTCCAACGACACAATCCGCTCGCCATCCGGTAGGATTTCTTCGATACGCAAAATTGCATTCCCGACCTGTGCACTCGCGCCGAGGCGCATTTTTCTACCGGGTTTGACGAGGCATTTCCAGCGCCTTGGGCAAATACGACCGATAAAGAGGAATTCAATTGCGCCGTCATTGGAAAATCTTCGGGCCGGGACGACCAACGTATCGTTCAAAACGAGGAGATCCCGTGGGCTAAGAAACGTTTTCAACCCGGCGAATTGCCGATGCTCGATTGTTTGGCCCTCGCGACGAAGCACCATCATCCGGGAATCTTCGCGGCGTTTGGGCGGCCGCTCGGCAATCAATTCCCGCGGCAGATCATAATCATAATCGCTCAGGCGCGCGTTCATGGTTTAATCTGAAACATAACCATCCTGACTGTGCGTCATGTTTCGAAAAAAATTGCGGCACGGCGCAAAACTTCAGATGATCTGGGAAATGCAAGAGGCTGCTCTCGATTTTGTCATCGCGGCGCTGGAGAAGATTCGCGAAACGAGTGATCGATTACCGCGCGCGTCGAGACTTTCGGTTGAGCGATTGCGATTCGCCGCGCCGAATAAAGCGGATTTGCTCGCGCCGATTCGGGAGCGCGTGCGCATCTGCACAAAATGCCCACATCTCGCCAGTTCGCGGACACAGACCGTCTTCGGCGTGGGAAATCCTGATGCGGAGTTGATGTTCATCGGCGAAGCACCCGGCGCGGACGAGGATAAACAAGGCGAACCATTTGTCGGTCGCGCTGGCCAATTGCTTACCAGAATTATCGAAACGATGGGATTCGCTCGTGGGGAAGTTTACATTGCTAATATTTTGAAATGCCGGCCCGATACACCGCTGGCACCGTTCGGCAATCGGACACCGACGCCACTCGAAATGCAAACCTGCCGGCCCTATCTGGTCGAACAGATTGAGATTATTCAACCGAAGGTTCTGGTGGCACTTGGCGCAGTCGCCGTCGAGGGATTGCTCGGGTCGCGAGGGACGATGCGGGAACTGCGCGGCAGATGGCACTCCTACAGCGGAACACCGTTAATGATCACCTATCACCCAGCCTACTTGCTTCGAAATCAGACGCCTTCGGAAAAACGGAAGGTCTGGGAAGACATGCTGCAAGTCCTTGAGCGCCTCGAACGGCCGATCACGGAACGCCAGCGGAATTATTTTTTGTGAGCTCAGGGTCGTTTGCAATCGCTATATTCTTAATTCTTAATCCTCGGCAATCGGCGACGACTGTAACAGGGTCGCGCGGCCAAAAATCGCATCAATCTGCGACTGCGATGCCAGAGTGATGGCGAGCGAAGCGATAATTCCACGCACGTAGCGGCGGGAGACTTTGACCCTGCGATCCAGCATGGTTGCGCCAGCTTCGTGCAACAGGGCAAGCGTGCGTGCTCCAATCAATGCG
>QHOQ01000260.1:0-1451 GCA_003219355.1 Verrucomicrobiota bacterium | reverse complement strand
GAGTACTGCATCCCGTACTGCAGCCCGTGCTCAGCCTTCGCGGCCCAATTTCGATAGATCGAGTGAAATCGTTGCGGTTCGAAGAGGATTTGCGCCGCAGTCAGGCGAGCGGAAATCAATTCCTCCTCGGGGAAATAACATCTGCCCGCTCGGAGATCGGAGCCAGCGTCGCGCAAAATATTGATTAACTGAAGTGCCACGCCATAGCCTTTCCCGAGCGTAAGCATCTCGTCTTCGCTTAGCGTGGCAAACTTCCGAACATGCCTGAAGCAGAGCCGCGTCCAGAATTCGCCGACACAACCTGCCACAAGATAGGTGTATTCATCCAGATCGGCGGCCGTACGGAGCGCGCGAATTTCCTCCGCGTTATCGAAACGGTCGAGATCGAGCATTTGACCCTGGGTGATTTTCTCGAGGAGAGCGCGAATCTCTTTACGATCGGCCATCTCCAGGTGCTCGAGCGCTTCCAGACAATCTGGCAACGATTCAACAAGTGTTCTTTCGGCCGCATCCTGCTGCAAAGGTGCAAATGAAGCGACAAGATCGACAACGACACTCCGCGAAGCTTTGCCTTGAATCGCTTTCGATAGCGTTTGAAGAGTTTCCACTCGCAGCGTTCCTGAAATGTGTGGCGTATCCGCCACCGTATCGGTTGTCCGCGCGAGCAAATATGCCAGCGCGACCGGTTCGCGTAATTGCGCTGGCAACAATCGGATGGAAAGATAGAACGACCGCGACACGGAGCGCAGGATCGCTGTCTGCAACAGCCGGGTAGAGGCGCTGGATCGGTCGCTCATCACTTCTTAAGTCGAGGAGATTTCATCGTCCGATATTTTTGATTTCGATCCGATTCGCGGCCGCGTTACCGAGACCCAGCGCGCTGGCGAAGCCGACGTAATCGGCCGTGTGGCCGATGGCAGGCAAACTCGCGTGCAGCCGCCATTGCTCCAGGCGTTTCAAGGCGATGGCGTCCAAAGCCACTGGATCTTTGCTCGCGTATAGCGTGGCGTGATGCATGGCGTAATTCGGCTGTGACTGCGGACCGCCGGCATATTGCGCAATGAGGCCGTCCATCAAGTTAAAAACGACTTTCTTCGCGATCAGCGGGTTACTGTAAATTTCTGCGAGACTCTCCGCACCAAAACGAGAGCCTTGGGAGAAACGTCGCCAGTTGTCGATGTTTGGAATTGTCACATTGTAAAAGCAACCGGCGATGCCGTTCGGTTCACTGCTGCTCATTACCGGCACGTTGATGATTTTGGTTACCTCCGTCGAAACGATGCGCGAAAAATGGCTGATGTTACTTGTGTTCTCAGTGTCGGAAAGGATCGGCATTTTTACTTTGTCGGCCCGATAATCAAAATCACCCCAAACCAGTTTCCCAAGTAGCGGCGCGGAAAGAACTGCCTTCGGATCATAGCCGTCGCGCGGCGCGATTGCTTTCAGCTGAT
>QHOQ01000053.1 GCA_003219355.1 Verrucomicrobiota bacterium | reverse complement strand
GCATTCTTCTATTATTGTGACGGTCGCTGATACTGTCAAAGGATTCTCACGGCGACGGACAATTTTTATCGCTCAACAGCAGCCCGGTAGAGCTTGGCGATGCCATTCTGTGCCGAAAAAGCCAAGAATCGCGGGACTTGGGCAGGCGTTCTGTCGAGCACATAACAGAGCGGACGCGGCGGCAGTGCGTGTTTCAGGATAGCGGAGGAATTCTGCGCTACATGTTCGAAATCGGAGGCGATCACCCAGACGACCTTGCGATTCTCCAGAATTTCGCGCGCGCTTCGCCAATCTTCGGCCAGGAAAAAGCGGGCGCTGTCTGTGATTCCTGACAAGCTCTCATGCGAACTTCCAGCCACGCCAGGCTGTCCCGACCAATATGCAATTGATGGCGAAAGCCACCATGGTGCCAAAAACGGGCGGTTCTCCGGCGATTGCAAATTGAGTGCCAGATCGCGCAACTGCATCGATTCATTCCGTTGTTCGATCCGGCGGACGTATTCCGCTTCGTCAGGCCAAAGTCGCGTGTCCCAATCACGCAAGATTGGAACGACCGACATCACAAAAGCGATCCAAACCGCAGTCCGCGATTTAATCGGCTCGAGCAAAACCGGAAGTACAACCGCAAACACCAACACAAAAAAATACGCCCAGCGCGCCTGCCAAATCGTCAGGCTGTAAGTCGCGACGAGAAGAGCCAGAATAGTCGGCGGCAGCAGCGTTCCTTTCCGAAGACCAAACCAAATAAGAAACGGCGCGACCAGAAGCAGATAACCAGTCCATCGCAACCAAATCGGATTTGCTGGTGAAACATGAACAAGTTCACCAATGGTGCGTGTCCAGTTTTTGAAAATTTCAACCGAGTAAAAGCTCGAAATAGACGGAATCCGCCGCTCGATCAAAAGTGCGATCGCAAGGATCGCCCCAAAACAAATCCAGCCAGCGCAGCAGTATTTCGCGAAGAGCGCTCGTCGATCTCGCAGCAGGTTGACCGCAATCACGATCGCAAATAAAACGAGCGGTTCATAAAATGAAACCCAGAGCGCCAATCCCCATGTCGTTCCGCTCAACGCGCTCCATTGTGGCGACGACTTGGATCGCGAAGTCCATTCTGCACAGATCGCAACTGTCACAAGCAACATGACCAGCGATTGATGATCGGGGCGTCCAAGTGCCGTTCCATGAACGAGAACCGGGCTGATCGCGTAAATAATCAGCATCACCCATCGATAGCGAAACTTCATTCGCCGCGACCACCACCAGAGAAACCAGCCACCAAACACTGCAAGCAGCGGTGAAACGATCGCGCCCGCCAGATCGATTCCGTGCCGCGTGAAAGGCCTTAGTGCCACGGTCAAAGCCAGGATCAGATAATCGAGGGGCGCAGTTGTGTGGGGAGTTATTCCTTGGGGAAAATTTTCAAAGTCATGATGACGGACGATCAGTCCGGGATTTTTCTCGCACATCCGCACCCGAGTCATCCGCGCGTAGCAATCCGCGTCCGTAAAATAAACGTTCCCTGCGACAAAAACGTCCTGATAATTCGCGCACCGGGTCGCGAGAATGAGCACACTAAGAATCGCGATTTCAAGCGCGATCAACGCTCCAGATACGATTCGTTTGAACAAGATTTTCAAGGCAAAGTTCGATTCTGAACTCTGAGCCGCGAAAATGAACTCTGAAATGAAACTGGGCCCGCCAGGATTCGAACCTGGGACCAAGGGATTATGAGTCCCCTGCTCTAACCGCTGAGCTACAGGCCCATTTACCTATGACAATCGGTACAAACCGCTTTGCATCCGCGATGCAGACCGGTGAAAAGTACGGTGGCCAGCCGCAACCGCAAAGATTTAAGAGCAGCCGTGGACAGCTAGTGAAGTCCCCGCACGCGAAAAACCCCTTTGTTATAAAGGGGATAATCCATTTCTCGATACTCCGGCGGGTCGAGCCTTTCACGAGGATAAGTTACGTGAGCACCGTCCGCGTGCCAAGAGATCGTGCCGTGTTCGAAGCGGTTGTAGACGATTCCCGTGGGGACAAGGATACCCTCGTGTTCCGTTGTATATCTAAGCTCGTTCGTAATTGGATAGCCGAGCGCACTCCGCTCCCTGCCGATTTCGCAACATTTGTCGTGAATCCAGCCGTGAACCTCGTGCGCCTGCGTTTCCAGCGTCCAATAGATCGAGCCGCGCTGGAAACGGTTGAAGCGACCTCTCCCGTCCGGGCAGACAGTCTCTTCGCTTAGCGGACAACCGACGAAGTCCGGTCCAAGAGCCTGCAAGCACTTCCAAATCTCGCCGTCCACTTCGTATGTCTGCCCGTAAACCGGCTTTTTGTCATGGTTGAGCGCTCGCTGACGATCGCCCATTCCCCGGTTTGTATTTCCAGAATTTGGTCCACTCTGCGTGTTCACAAGATTCGGAAAACTGGTCGAGCTCCGTAAAACGCTTGCGGCGCCAAGCAAGCCGCCGACGCAACTCGCGAAAGAAACGTAGAAATTTATTCATGGCCGTTTTGCTTCAATTTCTTTCTCATTTTCCTGTTCCACCACATATCCGATCACTAGCGAGTCGGATCGTGAGGATCGATTCACAGAGAGTCAAGTTATTTCCGTAACAAATTAGTAACTACTCGTAACAAATACGTAACAAGTGTTGGATTTGAAAGGCTGAGGCTCGCCCGCGTCATATCGCTCAACACTTCCACAAAGTGCAACGGGCGCATTTGGCATCACGCGGCTACGCAACGGTTAGAACGCCACCTCCGGCGCCTGGCACAAAGTAGAGCGTGATTGGCCTAAAACTGGACCGGCGCGGCCTTAGAATGCACTCTGGAGAGTTCGGCGCACTCTAGTAGGAGCTGTCTATTTTGGTAAAAGAAATGCTCCATAAGCGACTCTTGTTTAGTAACTAACGCAGCGTTCATTTTTATTCAGCTAGGGTTTCAGAGACTTGGCATGAAGGCTGATTACAAAAGGATCATGAATATCCAATTCCGGGTCATTTTAACCATCGCGTCGCTAGCGTTTGCGCTTGCGAATTGGCTCCCAACCGAGGTCAGCGCAGCCGATCTCAAAGAAGCCCAGGTAACTCAAGTCATCCAGGACGTTCGACTGCTCCCATCAAACGCTTCACCGCGTCCGGCGGCAGTAAGCGATAATGTTCGCCAGGGCACGGCGGTGAAAACTGGTGTCCAGTCCCGGAGTGAACTGACTTTTAAGGACAAAACGATTACCCGTCTCGGCGAGAAGACTATCTTTAGTGTGGGAGAAGGGGCGCGGACCATTGATCTGGGCAGCGGTCAATTTTTGCTTTACGTGCCGAAAAATTCTGGCGGCGCAAAAGTCAAGATGGGAGCCGTCACGGCAGCGGTCACAGGATAAATAAATTTCCCTAACCCGGCTTGTGTAATCGAAACGTGAAAACGGCAGCTTCGTATCCCGGCGATACGTGGCGGACAGATAGACACCGAAAGATGTTACGAAAAAGCCATGAACGTTATTTCAGTCATTCGTGAAGCACTAAACCTTTTACGTTCTAAGAAGGATTAATTTGAAGCGCATAGCGTCCATGCCGGTCAAATCTCGCTTGCGTTTGAAAACCCAACTTCCACCGCGGGGATTTGGAGGAAGATACAAAATCAAAAATGGGATTTACGTCGCCCTTCGAAAAGGTCTTTCCGAAATGGAAATCGGAGACTCATCCGAGTGGCCCTTGCGATGCGAAGACGGTGTTCGCGTGATAGCGAAGCGTCTTGGAATAAAAGTGGTAAGCCGCCGCCTCGGTAGACTAGACAAAATCACAGTCTATCGAATTAAATGACCCTCAAAGAAGTCGATAGATTTCACTCAAGCAAGGGACTGTTCGATCCAACCTGTTGCGGCATAGATCGCCTGCGCTGATTTCGTAATCAACCACTACGATTCGCAGTCTTCGAAGCGCTCTTGCCTGGCAGTGCCGCCGCGCCTTCCTGAATGAGCAAATCAAGCTTGTTTAAGTCGATCGGCTTCACGAGGTGATGCTTGAATCCTGCATCATGACTTTTACGGATATCATCTTCCATTCCGAAACCGGTCAGGGCGATTCCCAAAAGTTGCCGCTCGGAATTCAGCGTTCGCATCAGATCGATTCCACTGCCATCGGGTAATCCGAGGTCGCTGATAAGCACGTCAAATTCTTCCTTCTTGCCTAGATCGAGCGCCGACTGAACCGTGCTGGCCGACTGCACATGATGGCCGCGCCGCCGAAGTAACCTTGTGAGCGATCGGTTTGTATCTTCGTGGTCCTCGACCAACAGGATGCGCATGGTCTGGCGTTGTGGCGTCGTGGGCGAAGCGGCCGGCGCAGCCTGATCATCCACCCTTTTGCAAGTGGGGAAGATCAATGTAAACGTGGCGCCCTTGTTTCGTCCGGCGCTTTCCGCGGTGATCGTTCCTTTATGGGCATCGACAAGCGTTTTGCTGATTGCAAGGCCGAGACCCAAACCTCCGAACTGCGTCCAGCCAGCTTGCTCAAAAGCGTCAAAGATTTTCGGTAGTGATTCCGGTTCAATCCCGAAGCCGGTATCGACTACTTTCACATGCAGTTGATCGCCTGCATCATTACTCGTGGAAACGCAAATTTGACCGCCTTCGGGTGTAAACTTAACAGCGTTCTTGATGAGATTCCAAAAGATCTGCTGAAGTCGCGCCGGGTCGGCTTGCAGATAGACTTTGTGGGCAGCGAGATCGAGCCGAAGCGCCAGGTGCTTTCGATCGATATCCGTCTGACAAATTTCGAGAGCATTTTGCAACAGCGTGTGAGCGTTAACGACTTCAAAATTGAGTTGGACCTTACCTCTGCTAATACGCGTTAGATCGAGGAGATCATCGATGAGCCGCGCTTCCAATTCCACATTGCGGCGAATTATCTGGGTTGATTCCTGAACATTCTCCGGCAAGGCCTGTTCATTCTCGAGTGCGATGGCAGACGCGAGAACCGGAGTAAGAGGAGTGCGCAACTCGTGGCTGAGCATGGCAAGAAACTGATCTTTCGCGAGATTCGAGCGCGCCTTTTCGTGCAACTCGAGGTTCGTTTTCTGCAACTCGTCCTGCCGATTTTGGAGTTCCACGGCTAGCAATTGCGACTGTTTGAGCAGGTTTTCCGTCCGCGTGTTCGCTTGAATCGTATTGAGCACAATACCGATGCTCTCCATCAGTTGATCGAGAAACGCCTGATGGGTGGAGGTGAAACGATCAAGCGATGATAGTTCTATCACCCCTTTTACTTCTCCTTCGAACAAAATGGGCAGAATGACGATGTTCATCGGGCGCGACTCACCCAGGCCAGAACTCACCTTCACGTAACCGTACGGGACGTCGGTCAGGACAATGCGTTTTTTTTCCAGCGCCGCTTGTCCAACCAAACTATCCCCCAATTTGAAGCGATTCTTTGCACCTCTACGCTCGCGGTAGGCGTAGCTTGCCAAAAGCTTGAGTTCAGGCTCTTCCACGGAACTATCCATGATATAGAAGACGCCGTGTTGCGCAGAGACGACCGGGGCCAGTTCGGACAAGATAAGTTTGCCAACCGTTAGCAGGTCCCTTTGTCCCTGCAGCATGCGCGAGAATTTCGCGAGATTGGTTTTGAGCCAGTCTTGCTCTTCATTCCGCAACGTCGTGTCTTTCAAATTGCGGATCATTTCGTTGATGTTGTCCTTCACGAATGCAACCTCACCCTGCGCTTCCACCTGGATTGAACGTGTCAGGTCTCCTTCCGTCACTGCCGTCGCGACCTCGACGATAGCGCGAAGCTGCGTAGTCAGATTTGCTGCCAGCCGGTTCACATTATCGGTCAAATCGCACCATGTACCGGCAGCACCAGGCACGTTCGCCTGACCGCCTAGCTTTCCTTCAACACCGACTTCGCGCGCCACTGTCGTAACTTGCTCCGCGAAAGTGGCAAGCGTTTCCGTCATGCTGTTCATGGTGTTGGCGAGCTCAGCAATTTCACCTTTCGCTTCGACAAGAAGCTTTTGCTTGAGGTCGCCATTCGCGACCGCGGTAACTACTTTTGCGATGCCGCGCACTTGGTTGGTCAGATTGCTGCCCATGGAATTCACGCTGTCCGTCAGGTCTTTCCACGTCCCGCCAACCCCCTTGACCGTGGCCTGTCCTCCCAGTTTGCCCTCCGTGCCGACTTCGCGCGCGACGCGCGTCACTTCCGAAGCGAACGAATTGAGTTGATCCACCATCGTATTGACGGTGCTCTTGAGCTCAAAAATTTCACCCTTTACGTCGACCGTGATCTTTTTCGACAGGTCGCCTCGCGCAACTGCTGTCGTCACCTCGGCAATATTGCGGACCTGATCGGTCAGGTTGCTGGCCATGGAATTCACACTGTCGGTCAAGTCTTTCCAAGTCCCGGCGACTCCTTTCACGTCCGCCTGGCCGCCCAGTTCTCCTTCAGTTCCCACCTCGCGAGCCACGCGCGTTACTTCCGATGCAAATGAGCTGAGCTGGTCAACCATTGTGTTGACAGTGTCTTTCAACTCCGCGATTTCGCCCTTTACGTCGACCGTGATTTTTTTCGACAGATCGCCGCGCGCGACCGCGGTTGTCACGAGAGCAATGTTTCGCACCTGCGCAGTGAGATTCCCCGCCATGAAATTAACCGAGTCGGTCAAATCCTTCCATGTGCCGGAGACGCCGCGCACCTCAGCCTGACCACCAAGAATTCCCTCCGACCCCACTTCGCGGGCGACGCGTGTCACTTCGGATGCAAATGAACTCAATCGATCAACCAGCGTGTTGATCGTCTTCTTCATTTCAAGAATCTCACCGCGCACATCAACGGTGATCTTTTTCGACAGGTCGCCATTCGCAATCGCTGTCGTAACCTCAGCGATATTCCGGACCTGGCCCGTCAGGTTTCCCGCCATCATGTTGACGTTGTCGGTCAAATTCTTCCACGTGCCGGCGACGCCTCGCACATCCGCCTGCCCGCCCAGCTTGCCCTCGGTCCCGACTTCGCGCGCCACCCGCGTCACTTCCGAAGCGAACGAACGGAGCTGATCGACCATTGTGTTGATCGTATCTTTGAGCGCGAGAATCTCTCCGCGGACATCGACAGTGATCTTTTTCGACAGGTCGCCATTCGCAACTGCAGTAGTGACTTCGGCGATGTTGCGCACCTGCGCGGTGAGATTCCCGGCCATTGAATTCACACTGTCGGTCAAATCTTTCCACGTCCCGGCCACTCCTTTCACATCCGCCTGGCCGCCAAGTTTTCCTTCCGTGCCCACTTCCCGAGCCACGCGCGTCACCTCCGATGCGAACGAGCTGAGCTGATCGACCATTGTGTTAATGGTATTTTTCAGCTCGAGAATTTCCCCTTTCACCTCGACCGTGATCTTCTTCGATAGATTCCCGGTCGCGACAGCAGTCGTGATCGCGGCAATGTTACGCACCTGACTGGTCAGATTGCGCGCCATAGAATTGACCGAGTCGGTCAAGTCCTTCCACGTGCCAGAGACACCTTCTACCCGCGCTTGTCCGCCAAGGATCCCTTCGGAACCGACCTCGCGTGCCACGCGCGTAACCTCAGAAGCGAAAGAGCGTAGTTGGTCCACCATGACGTTGACCGTGTCTTTTAGTTCAAGAAACTCGCCTTTGACATCGACTGTGATTTTCTTGGTTAGATCGCCATTCGCCACCGCGGTCGTCACGGTTGCGATGTTGCGGACCTGCGCCGTAAGATTGCCGGCCATAAGGTTGACGTTTTCTGTTAAATCTTTCCAGGTACCGGCGACACGCTGGACCTTCGCCTGACCACCAAGCTTGCCCTCCGTGCCCACCTCACGCGCAACGCGCGTTACTTCCGATGCAAAGGCCCCGAGCTGTTCGACCATTCTGTTTACCGTTTTTGCCGTGCGCAAAACCTCCCCTTCGAGAGGCCGGCCTTCGATCTCAGTCGCCATGGTTTTGGACAAGTCGCCCTTCGCTACCGCTCCGATGACGCGCGCCACTTCACTCGTCGGATGCACCAGATCGCCGATCAGATCATTGACCGAGCCGATCGTCCGGGCCCACGAATCCGACACGTCTCCGAGTGACGCTCTCTGTGTGATTCGGCCTTCCTTGCCAACCACGCGCCGGATTCGCTCCAGCTCCTGCGTCATGCGCTGGCTGGTTCTGATCACTTCATTAAATGTGTCCGCGATTTTGCCGGCGATGCCGGTCCAGTCGCCTGGCAGGCGCGCCGAAAAATCACCGCGTTCGAATGCTCCCAATGCGGCAAGGAGCTGCTTGGCATCCGGCTCGCTGCTGCTGAGCCGCGAACCGTTTCTCGGGCGCCCCACGTGAGCCGAGGTGGTTCTCTTCATAAGAGATTAGAATGTTGGCTCGTCTTCGCCGTCGCGAATTCGACGCGGGAGATCGGAGGGATCATAGGCCAACGCTGTAGATTAATCGCTCAATAGATCGCATAAGGTCGTATAGTCGGCCAAAAAAACGCCAGGTTACCTGTCTTTGATGACGGTAAACAAAACCTAACTCTTCGCACCGCGAACCCAGGAGGCTATGGGTCCCTGCTCTCACCGCTCAGCCACAGGCCCGCGTGAGTATATTTTATTGGCGTCGGGGAAATCAGACGAGTTTCTATTAATTTCACTAAGATGGAAGCGGCGTACGGAGGCTGCGCAATCGAAAGCCAAAAAAGATTGCCAAAATACCAAGTACGATTGCGTAGGATCCGATGAGCCAGAGCAGAGCGAGAGCGCCCGGACCCGGATTCCATAGAAGCAGCACGGCGAAGATAATCGAGGCCAAACCCATCAGAATCAGGAACCACTCGCCTTTCATCTCCTTGCGCAGTTTGATTGCGAATGCGATCTCAGCCGCGCCGACCATGAGCGCCCAGGCGGCGATATAGATGATCAGGACGAGTGCGGTTATACCAGGCGCGCGGAATGTCAGGAAGCCGACGACAACTCCGAGAATCCCAATGGTGAGATGGAAGCCCCAGTCGGGGTCAGAGGCGCGACCCGCAGTCGCGCCAATAATGCGGAATACGCCGTCAAACAGCACCCACGCTCCGAACAAGAGCACCAACGTCGCGAGAGCCAAGCCAGGATACGCAAGCGCGATAAAGCCGAAAATAATTCCACAGATGCCCCTGATGACCAGAACCCACCAGTGACGTTTTAAAGCTTCAATCATTATTTCTCCTTGTTTCTAAGTTGGATTTGCACGGAAGGTTTTTAACGCTGCTTTAGGGCAGACTATTTTCAGCTTGAGGCCGGGCACAATTTCTGAAAAGCATAAAATTACGAACTGCGCGCATCGACCGCGCCCAACTCCTATAGCCTAGGCCCTTTCATTGAGTCGGTCGTCGAGATAAGCCTGAAAGTCAGGTGCGTTTGCTTTCCGCAAGACATGCTTAATCCATGCTTCCCGTTCGAAAAATTGCAGGCGCAAATCCCAAACACAAACCGATGAATCGGAGCTTTTCGCCGGCGTCAGCGTGTCCGGGTCGTTGGATCGCGAGAGAAACACGCGATGGAACAATTCGTTCTCGTTCCCCCAGTAATCGACGAAGACGAAACAGGCGTCCCTGCCACCATGGGCACCGATAAATCCAAGCTTGTAATTGTTTGGCGCAGCATTGCGCAATTCTTCTGCCGCAATTCGCTTCGCTGTTTCAAGTAATTGCGCCCGCGGCGATTCGCGGCGCCACGCGATTCCGTAGAGCTTCATTCGCCAATCGCTAATCGTTAACAGCTCAATAAAGCGAAAGGCTCGCGGTTCGTAAGCTTCCATCTATTCGTCACGGCCACCAGGCCGCGACCATACCTCCGCCAAATCCAAGCAAAGTTCCGAGCAGCATTTCCGCCACATCGTGCCGTCGGAGATACAGTCGCGACCAGAATAAAGTAATGGCCAAGGCAAAGGCAATTCCACCGAAAAGCGGATTAATACGGAAGAGAATTACGCTGCAATAAAACGCAAAAAGCGCATGCAGCGAAAGTTTAATCCGAAAATTCGCGATCGCCGCCAGAATGAACAGTGCAAACGTAACCAGCGCACCCCGGAGCACGAAATTCGAAGCGCGTAGCGACCAAAGCGCGACAATACCAATCGCCAGGAGCGGAATGATCACAGGATAGAACCGCTTCCGTTCCATCCGCACCGAAATGTCGGCATCGCTCCAGTGGCCGGAACGCACGCCACCAAACAACAGCAGAGCCGTCGGCAGAATCACTGAAACAAATAATACTAGTAAGATCGACAGCGCATCGCGGCGGGTGAGTTGCGATACGACCACGATGCCGACCGACACGGTAACAAAAACCAATGGATGAGCCATCCATGAGATGGCGCGGGCAAACCGGGTCACGGATTTCACAGGCGATTTGCTAAGGTTGGACATCAAGCGCGTTCGATTTTTGAAGCTAGGAATCCCGAGCTTCTCCAACGTAACTAAAGTAACGTCAATTGTTCTCTCGTGCGCCGAAACGCGGCTGTTGAAAGCTTGGGCCGCTCACCGATTCCTGCACGACGGCAACCGATTTCGAAGAGCGAGGCGATCTGTTCCGCAAAAATTCCTTCTCCCGTCATCCGCGTGCGCCACTGTGAATTATTCAGCCTGCCATTTCCGCGCAGGTCGCGGATGCGGCCGAGGATTTTCTCTTTGCGATCTGGAAAGTGTTCCTCGAGCCAATGTTCAAATAACGGCGCAACCGCCCACGGTAATCGAACAATTGTGTAGCCGGCAAATTGCGCCCCCGCTTGAGAGCACGCTTCGAGAATTCCCGGAATCTCATGATCGGTAAGTCCTGGAATGATCGGCGCAACCATGACACCGACTGGAACACCAGCAGCGCGAAGTTGCACAATCGCATCGAGACGTGCTTCGGGCGAAGAAGCTCGAGGTTCAAGAACGCGCTGCAACTTCGCATCAAGCGAGGTTACCGAAATGTTCACGGCGGCTGCGTTGCAAGCAGCGAGCTCACGCAAAAGATCGACATCTCGCGTCACAAGACGGTTCTTGGTGATGATCGCCACTGGGTTGCGACATTTTGCGAGCACTTCGAGACAACCGCGCGTGATGCGAAGCTTTTTCTCGATCGGCTGATAAGGATCAGTCACGCCGCTCATCACGAGCACCTGTGGTGTCCAACGCGGCGATTCGAGTTCCGCCTTCAATAATCTCGCCGCGTCCATTTTTACCATGATTTTGCTTTCGAAATCGAGGCCGGCTGAAAACCCGAGATATTCGTGAGTTGGTCGCGCGTAGCAGTAAACGCAGCCGTGTTCACAGCCGCGATACGGATTCACGCTGGTTTCAAAACCGACATCCGGACTGCTGTTGCGGGTGATGATCGTCTTTGTGCCGTCGCGAAAGAATTGCGTAGAGCGCCGCGGCCGTTCCTCATCGTCAAGATCGCCGTCAACAACATCAACATCCCTGAGATCGACATGCACCTTTTCGAAACGATTGGCCGGGCTCCACGATGCGCCCCGTGCACGAATCGCCTCCGAGCTTTGCGGCGTTTCTTTAATGACCGGCCGATATTTCGGTTTGCTCGAGCCGCCCATGTCATAAGTTCATATGAACATGTGTGACTGTCGAGCCTTTTCTGTAAGGCAAACCGTTGGCTTCCTGGCAGGACAGCGCCGGCCCGTCCAGGTTCCGCAGCGCTTGCTCAACTTCGGAGCGATGGCACAATTCTCGCGGCAGCATATCCCGGAGGGGTGGCAGAGCGGTTGATTGCACTGGTCTTGAAAACCGGCAGGCCGAAAGGCCTCGTGAGTTCGAATCTCACCCCCTCCGCCAGTTAGAAGATGAACGGCATTGGCTCAGCTGTTACGGGGGGCCCACCAGCCATTTCTTCCCGTCAAAAAAGAATTATGAAAAAATTTCCAAAAGATGTAGACGCGTACATTGCAGCAGCCCCGACCGAAGCACGAGGCAAACTTGCACAGCTCCGCAAGATTATTAAGGCCGCGGCGCCTAAGGCTGACGAGGGCATCAGCTACAAAGTTCCATATTATAGGTACCATGGAGCACTCGCCTACTTCGCTGCGTTCAAAAACCATATCGGGTTTTTTGTCCCGCCGCCCATCGTAGAGGAGCATAAGCTCGAGCTTAAGGGTTACGAAACCGCTAAGGCAACCGTTCGCTTTCCGATCGGCAAGCCGCTCCCCGGCGCGCTCATAAAAAAACTGGTCAAAGCACGGATTAAAAAGAACGAGAAGGCAAGGAACAATAGAATCCGCCGCCAGAGAAAAACTTGAAATCGTCCTTTCCGCCCGGGCCTCGCCTACACTTCATTTCGATCGGACGGGCAAGGCGAGTTGGGCGCGAATTCCGCGTGCCAGGCCCAGACGCAATTTCGGTTCGGATGTTTTCAAGCAGACGCCGCTAAACTAATTTTCGCTTTGCGATTTCCGCTTTGCCCCTTTGCGGCAGAGACAGGCGCCCGACCAGAATGGCGCAAAGGATTCCGAGAATTGTCGCGAACACAACGTCCGAAAGATAATGCGCGTCGAGGTACATGCGCGAGAAACCGATCAGGATCGGGATGGGGAGACAAGCGAGGCCAGCTCGCCGGTTCGCGAAAAATAGAACCCCAAAAAACGCCGTCGATGCAGCAACGTGACCGGATGGGAATGCGTGGTATTTCGTGCTAAAGCGGTTCCAGACTTCTTCCGCTCTTACAGACGGACGAGCGCGACCTGTTCCGATTTTAATGCCGCGTCCGACCAGACCCGCAATCGCAAGAGCGGCCAACATCGCGAGAAAGATGCGCGTCCATTTCTTGCTGCCGCGCCACCACGCGAGACCTGCAAGCACGAGCCCGAGCGCGAAATGCTCAGGCCAATCGCCGAATCGGCTGACTTCGTGCATGAAATTGTGCGTCGCGCGGCTCTGATGCTGCGCTATGAAATTTCGCACCGGCTCGTCGAAATAAAACGCCGCGACCATAACGATCGCGGCGATCACAATCCCAATCAGCCAATAAAAAACGATTTTGGCCTTCACAAATAAGTTCCCGTCACATTTGCCGAGCGCTATTTTGAGCGCGCACTTGAATTCCGCAATCCGCAATTACGCGCTGCTTTTTGTTGGCAGCTTGCTTTTTCACCTCGCCGGCACCTGGAGTTTGCCTCTAGTCGACCGCGACGAGCCGCGCTTTGCCGAAGCATCGCGCGAGATGATTCAACGTAGCGACTACGTTGTTCCCTACTTCAACAATCACTTCCGCTTGGACAAGCCTCCCCTCACCTATTGGGCTCAGGTCGCCAGTTATCGCCTGTTCGGCGAAAATGATTTTGCGGCGCGCTTTCCATCGGCAATCGCCGCTGCGCTTGCCGCCTTGTCGATCTTTGCCTGGGGTACGCGCGTTGGCGGGAACAGCGTCGGCTGGTGGGCCGCCATCATCTTTACACTTTCGCTGCAAACATTCCTCCACGGAAAGGCCGCCGTCGCAGATATGTGGCTCGTATTGTTCGTCACACTCGCGCATTGGGCCGGGAACGAGTTACTCCGTGATCGGTTGTCACCGCCAGCAGATGAAACATCAAACATCAAACATCAAACATCTCGTTGGTGGTGGATGTTCTATGTCTCGCTTGCGTTCGGATTTCTGGCCAAAGGACCGATCGGATGGATCCCGCTCGCGACTGTTGCAGCGACGAAATTTTTTCTACTCGGCGGGCGACTCGCGGCGCGGTTCAAATTTGCGCGTGGCCTTTTGCTTATGCTCGCGATCGTCGCACCGTGGGGCGTTCCGGCGCTGATTCAAACTCACGGACAATTCTTCGCCGTGGGAATCGGTCGTCACGTAATCGGCCGCTCGTTCACGACGATGGAGGGTCACGGTGCGAATTCATTCGGGGTGTATCTTGTGTTACTGCCGTTTTATTTCGGAACGATCTTTGTCAGCTTTTTTCCGTGGTCGATCAAGCTGCCGTGGTTGACGAGAAAATTATCGCAAGACCGAGACAAGATCGACAATTACCTTATCACTGGCGTTGCGATCATTTTCATCATTTTCACTTTGATCAAAACCAAATTGCCGCACTACACCCTGCCGGCCTTTCCCCTGCTCGCGCTTTTGCTCGCACGCAGGTTGGCCCCAGAAAAATCAACACGTTTCCTCAAAAAATGCGCGGTCGCGTCAGTTTCGATCTATCTCGGAATCGCTATTGTTGTTCCGTCATTGGTTGCCCGATTCTTTCCCGCGTATGACCTTTTCTGGAAATCCCGCGATTCCTTGCGCGCCGATATGGAGTTTGGCGCCGTCAGTTTCAATGAGCCGAGTCTGGTTTGGTATTTTCGTAGCCGCGTAAACGGCTTTCTCACGCCGCTGAGCAACACCCACGCTGCGAATTTCATGACGCAAGCAGGGCCACGTCTCGTCATTGTGCCGAGTTCCCTGGCCGCCACACTTTTCCCGAACCATCCCGCGGACTGGAAAATGTTTTCAACCAGCGGTTTCAATATCGCGAAAGGCAAACATGGCGACCTTACCCTCCTTTTGAAGCCGGATTGATAAAGTGTTCCAAGGTCTAATTGTTAAATGGTTGTATCGCTTTAACGTTTTAACGCTTTAACGATTCAACAAGCCGCATGATCACGTTTCTCGACGGCAAACTAGTCACCGCCCTGCCCACGCAGGCGGTTGTCGATGTTGGCGGCGTCGGCTACGAAGTTCTCATTCCGCTTTCAAGCTATGATAAACTGCCTCCAACCGGGCAAAACGTTCGAATCCTGACCCACCTGCACGTGCGGGAAGATGCACAAATCCTCTACGGATTCATGGCCGCGGCTGAGCGTGACCTCTTTCGATTGCTCGTCAATCACGTGAGCGGCATTGGCCCGAAACTGGCGCTCGCTGTTCTCAGCGGAATGAGCGTGAACAATTTCAAAACCGCAGTCGTGAACTCTGATATCGGGCTGCTTTCGAAAATCAGCGGCCTCGGGAAAAAGACGGCTGAGCGAATTGTTTTGGAATTAAAAGATAAGCTGGGCGTGGCCGCGGCCTGGGAAGCCGCGAGTGCGACGCACGCACCGACACCCGACCAAGAACAGGCGAATGAAGCTGTGCTCGCGTTGATTGCGCTTGGTTACAAACAAATCGACGCTCACAAAACGGTGCGGGAATTGCAGGAAAAAGGCGAAGCCAAGGCGGCGGAGGAATTGGTGAAACTTGCGCTTAAACGAATGGCCGCGGGAAGATGATTGTAGGGCGTCTGTGCCAGACGCCTTCTCCGGAAAATGGCGTCTCGCAGGGCCCCCCCTGCAAGATTTGAGCGTTGGACGTTGAGCGTTGAGCGTTGAACGTTTAGCGAGATCGAGATGGTTGCCGTCACGGAAAACAAGTTGGAAACAATTCGGACTGCCTTCCCGAAGGAAGGGTTCTTTGCGGAGAAGGATTGGTTGCTTTCGCCCGACGCTTTTCCAATCGAGAAAAAATTTGTCGCCGAATTAGAAAAGCTTGGACATCGCCTTTTTGTTTTTCAGCGCGCCTGTAATCAGCTGTACCAATTAAGCATCAAGGGGAAACAGCCGGAATGGGTTGCCCGCTATCTCGACGCGGGGAAACCAAAAGAGCTGATCGAGTTCTCGCGTCGCAAAGAAATTCGTGATGATCTGCCGAAGGTTATTCGCCCAGATCTCATTCTCACCGAGAACGGCTACATCATCGCGGAAGTCGATTCCGTGCCCGGTGGCATCGGATTAACCGCTTCGCTGAATCAAACGTATTTCGCCTTCGACAATGAAGTCATCGGCGGCGCAGAAGGAATGCTGGAAGGATTTCACAGTGTGCTGCCCGAAGGCGGTGACATCGTTATTTCGCAGGAGGCAGCAACCTATCGGCCGGAGATGGTGTGGATCGCGGCGCAGTTGAAGGATCGCCATCGTGAGCTCGATTGGCGCGTCGTCTCTGCAGAAAATTACGAACCGCAAAACGGGCGCGCTGTCTATCGATTCTTTGAACTGTTTGATTTACCAAATATTCCAAAAATCGAAAACACGCTGCACGCGAACGCTGAAGGCCGCATCACGATTACGCCGCCAATCAAACCATACCTCGAGGAGAAAATGTGGTTTGCCCTTTTTTGGATGCA
>QHOQ01000125.1 GCA_003219355.1 Verrucomicrobiota bacterium | reverse complement strand
GATCTTCCGAGCGGCGATCGGAGAGAAAGTGTGATTCAGGAAATTTATCGGCGTTATGGCAGACACGGCGCGGCCATGACTGCAAATGTTATCACCTATCGTGGCCGAAGCGCCGCGCGCGAAATCGGCAAGGCATTAAATTTTTCCCCGAGCATTCTGGATCGCTTCTCGCATCTCTTCGCGAACGGCGATTTTCCACACACGCTAGATCTCACTTCGCAAATTGAGCAGGCTGGTTTGCCCAAAGAACATCCACGCATGCCGGCATTCATTAATTTGTATCGAGCGATCTACGGATTGCCACGTCATCTCGGTCAACATTCCGGTGGGATGATTATTTGTCAGAACAGACTGAGCTCGTTTGTGCCACTGGAAAACGCATCGATGCCGGGGCGCGTCGTCGCGCAATGGGACAAGGATGATTGCGAAGACCTCGGCATCGTGAAGGTCGATCTGCTCGGGCTTGGGATGATGTCGGTGATGCAAGACGCGTTTGAGCTGTGCCGTGAGCGCGGCCGCCCGCTCGATCTAGCGCACATTCCAAAAGATGATACGGCCACCTTCGAGAGGATGCAGAAGGCAGACACGATCGGCGTTTTTCAAATCGAGAGCCGCGCACAAATGGCCACGCTGCCACGGATGAAACCAGAATGTTTTTATGATGTCGTGATCGAAGTGGCGATCATCCGACCAGGCCCGATCCAGGGTGACATGGTGCATCCGTACCTAGCGCGTCGCGCTGGGAAAGAGCCGGTGACTTATTTCGATGATCGGTTGAAGCCACTGCTAAAGCGCACGCTTGGTGTTCCATTGTTTCAAGAGCAAATGCTCAAGATCGCAATGGTGATGGCCGATTTTTCCGGCGATGAAGCGGAAGAGCTACGTCGCGCGCTGAGTTTTCATCGTTCCGAAGAACGGATGAACAAGGTCTGCACGAAATTGCGCGCAGCGATGGAACGAAAAGGCGTCGCGCCTGACCAGATCGACAAAATCATTCAGTCGATCTCGTCGTTTGCGCTTTACGGATTTCCGGAATCGCACGCGATCAGTTTCGCCATTCTGGCGTATGGCAGCGCGTATCTAAAAGTGCATCGCGCGCCAGAATTTTATGCAAGTTTATTGAACAATCAGCCGATGGGTTTTTACACGCCGTCGACGATTGTCAAAGATGCACAGCGGCACGACCTGAAGGTTCAACCGGTTTGTGTGCAGAAATCGACATGGCGCTGCGCAGTTGTTTCCGATGACACCGTACGGCTGGGATTTTGCATGGTGAACAGATTGCGGCAGGAACACGCGGAAGAACTTGTCCGGCAACGGCAAGATCGACAATTTGATTCACTGGACGATTTCAAGCGGCGCGTGCTGCTTTCGAAGGAAGAACTGCGGACGCTGGCGGAGCTCGGGGCGCTCAATTGTTTCGCGGATCATCGGCGCGCTGCGATGTGGAAAGTGGAGGAAGGATTGCACGACGATCTGCTGGGTAGCACATACGTGCGGAGGGCAGCATTCGACACTTTGCCAAACAGACTCACTCATGCAGAAGAGTTTCCGACGAGGGCGCCGGAAACAGCACGCGAGGGCGCGTGCCCTCCCCGGATTAGGCGATCGCCGCTCGTGCCAATGACGCTGCCCGAGCGTGTGCGCGCCGATTACGAAACGATGAACCTAACCACCGGCCCGCATCCGATGAAACTTTTGCGTGAAAGGTTGCCGAATGTTTGGCGTGCAATCGAATTGGCGCAGGCGCGCCACGGTGCAACAATCCAGATCGCCGGCAACGTGATTTGCCGTCAGCGTCCTGGCACTGCGAAAGGATTTGTTTTTATCAGCTTGGAAGATGAGACCGGCGTCTCAAATGCGATTGTCGATCCAAACTTGTTTGAGCAGTTTCGTCTTTTGATCACTGAAGAAGCATTTCTGCTCATCGAAGGCGAAGTGCAGAATTCCGATAACGTTGTTTTGATTAAAACGCGCGACATCCGACCGCTCGCGCACGAAGAATTCGTCGGAAGCGAGTCGCACGACTTTCACTGACGTAGGTACGACGCGCTGCTCCGGCTGCGGACATCGCAGCGCGATGTCCCTACATTTCAGATTACTCTCCCGTGTGATGGGGCGCTGGCGTCTTTGCTTCGGTCGGTTTCTCGGATGGCTTTTGATCTGACTCGATCCACTCCGTGTGAAAGACACCCGGCTTATCGATGCGCTCGTAGGTGTGCGCACCGAAAAAGTCGCGCTGTGCCTGCAAGAGATTGGCAGGAAGTCGCGCCTGGCGATAACTATCGAAATAAGCGAGCGACGCGGAAAACGCAGGAACGGCTACGCCATGCTTGATAGCTGTTGAAACGGCGACACGCCAGTTGCGCTGCGTCTTCCGAAGGATCCTCGTGAAATAGCGATCGAGCAGGAGATTATGCAAGGCAGGATCGCGCCGATACGCCTCTACAATACGATTGAGAAATTTCGCGCGAATGATGCAGCCGCCTCGCCAGATAGTGGCGATGTCGCTAAGGTTGAGGTTCCACTTGTATTCACTGCTTGCTGCACGAAGAAGCTCCATCCCCTGCGCATAAGAAACAATTTTGGACGCATAAAGCGCGTCACGCACTGCATTGACGAGGCGCGCCCGGTTGCCTCTAAGCTTTCGCGCCCTCGGTTGCGGCAGGATCTTCGACGCAGCAACGCGCTCTTCTTTCCTCGACGAGATAACGCGCGCCTCCACGGCTGCGTTAATTGTCGAAATGACGACAGATTGTTTGATGGCGAATTGAAGTGTCCAGATGCCGGTTCCCTTCTGGCCAGCCTTGTCGAGGATCCGATCGACCAGCGGCTCGCCGGTCTCGGGATCGATCTTTCGAAATATTTGGGATGTGATCTCAATGAGATAACTGTCGAGTTCGCCTTTGTTCCATTCCGCGAAAGTCTCGGCAAGTTGTGCAGCGTCCATCTCCGCAATGTCCTTGAGGATTGCATAGGCCTCGCAAATCAATTGAATATCGCCGTACTCGATGCCGTTGTGCACCATCTTGACGTAATGGCCGGCGCCGTCCGGTCCCATGTAACGACAACACGGCTCGCCATCGACTTGCGCCGCAATCTTGCGAAAAATGGGCGCGATGATTTCCCACGATTCGCGCGAGCCGCCCGGCATAAGCGACGGGCCTTTGAGTGCGCCTTCTTCGCCGCCCGAGACCCCGCAACCGACGAAATGAATTCCGCCGTCCCCTAGTTCTTTGCCGCGCCTTTGGGTGTCGGTGAAAAGAGAATTTCCGCCATCGATGATGACATCACCCTTTTCGACCAGCGGCGCGAGTTGACTGATAACCGCGTCCACCGGCGCTCCCGCTTTCACCATGATCATGGCTTTGCGTGGTTTTTTCAGCGCAGCGACGAATTCTTCCATTGTGCGCGTCGATTGGATGTTTTTTGCTTTGGCGCGTCCGCTTGCGAATTTCTCCGTGACTTCAGTCGTGCGATTGAATACGGCGACGGAGAATCCTTTCGATTCCATGTTGAGGGCGAGGTTTTCGCCCATGACAGCCAGGCCAATGATTCCAATATCACATTGATTCGCGCTCATTTTAATATCTTCTTCTCTAGCAGCTCGAAGCAGAGCCAACTCACTGTAGCGAACAATTGAAGCATATGGCAAATCTGGTTTGCGAAGTTTTGGTCAAGAAAGCGCAGCTTAAAGCGCTAGGCGACGAGGTTGATCCTGCCGCCGGTGCTGTGGTTGTCTTTTGGGGCGTCGTTCGCGAGGTCGAGGATGGGCGCGAGATAGAGGGCATCGATTACGAAGCGCATATGGTGATGGCCGAACATCAACTGCGATTAGTCGCAGAGGATGCGGGGGAGAAGTTTCAGTTGAAGAAAGTTGTGGCTCATCATCGGATCGGTTTCGTGCCCACTGGCGAGCCATCATTATTTCTCCAAGTTAGTGCGCAGCATCGCGCGGCTGCTTTCGAGGCGAGCAAGTGGATTGTGGACGAGCTAAAGAAAAAGGTGCCAATCTGGAAGCGCCCGCGATTTATGGTCGAGAGTCTGCGCCGCGCCTCGCAGAGCGAGGCGGTTACAGCGAAATGAACTGGGCGAATCGTCTAACGCTTAGCCGACTGCTGCTCACGGTTCTTTTTGTTTTGGCGTTAAACTCCTCGTGGCATTACGCACGCACATCGGCGCTTATCATTTTTCTCATCGCGGGCTTAACGGATTTTATCGATGGAGAAATCGCCCGGCGTTACGGGGTCATCACGAATTTTGGCAAATTAATGGATCCCCTCGTGGACAAGATCATGATGGCAGCGGCGTTTATTTCGTTGGTCCCTCTCAAAGCTGTGCCGGCGTGGGCAGCCACGACGGTGGTGGCACGCGATTTTTTGATCACGGGTCTGCGTCTGATGGCAAGCGCCCAAGGACGAGTTCTTCCAGCGGAACGGCTTGGCAAACAGAAAACCTCGTGGCAAATCATCACCATTATTTTTTTTCTTGCCCTTCTTTCAGCAGACGAATTGCGCTATGCGGGTGAAACAACGGCATGGTGGATGCGGGCCTGGCACGAAGCCGGTCCGGTCTTGGTATGGATTACCGTAGCACTGACGATTTATTCCGGTCTTGGCTTTACGTGGCGGAACCGGGAACTGATCGCGCCGGATCAATAGCGGGCAACGGGAATCGAACCCGCATGGCCAGCTTGGAAGGCTGGAACTTTACCATTAAGCTATGCCCGCACGGAATCAAAAGCTGCCGCGCCATCCGGCAAACGCCAACTCATTTTTCAGCGAGCCGGCCATAATCCTCTACGCGCCAGAGCATCTAGTCTTCGAATGCGGTCGCGACAAGGGTGGCGTTGTGGCCGCCGAAACCAAATGAATTGTTTACCACGACACGCACTTTCTTTTCTTTTGCAACATTAGGCGTGTAATCAAGGTCGCATTCATCGCCCGGATTTTCTAGATTGATAGTGGGCGGAATCACGGAATCGCGGATCGCCAGCGCGCACGCGGCCATTTCCACACCACCGGCCCCGCCTAACAAATGGCCCGTCATCGATTTAGTAGAGCTGATGGAAACTTTGGAGGCGTGTTCGCCGAAGACCTTCTTAATCGCGCGGGTCTCGCAAATATCGCCGATATCGGTAGAGGTTGCATGGGCGTTGATGTAATCAACCTTGCCGGGAGAAATACGTGCATGTTCGAGCGCCAATTGCATAGCGCGTGCCGCACCTTCGCCGTCTGGTGGCGGCGCGGTCATGTGATAGGCGTCCGAAGAAAGTCCATAGCCGGTAAGTTCACAGTATATCTTGGCGCCACGCGCCTTCGCATGTTCGAGTTCTTCCACGACTAGGATGCCTGCGCCTTCGCTCATGACAAAACCATCGCGGTCGCGATCGAACGGCCGGGAAGCCCGTTCAGGTTCCTCATTGCGGGTACTAAGCGCCTTCATTGCTGAAAATCCGGCTAGACCAATCGCGACAACTGAAGCCTCTGCCCCCCCCGCGAGGAAGACATCAGCGTCACCGAATTTGATGATCCGCCAGGATTCTCCGATTGCGTTGTTCGATGTGGCGCAGGCGGTAACAATGCACATGTTCGGGCCCCGCAGCCCGTACTCCATCGAGATAAGTCCGCTCGCCATGTTGCTGATTAGCATCGGAATCGTGAACGGGGAATTTCGTGACGGCCCTCGTGTCAACAGGATC
>QHOQ01000124.1:5669-6154 GCA_003219355.1 Verrucomicrobiota bacterium | reverse complement strand
GTTCAGCGCCTTGAAGCTCGGATATTGGAACCGACTGAACATCATGAAGGAAAGAAAGAGCAACAATGGCGGCAGAACGAAGCGCCAGCTGCCGAGATGATGTTCACCTTCCGCGAGCCAAAGGAGAAACAACGTGATCGACGCAATCAGCCCAGCAGCAGCGGGAATTGGAAAGCCGGTGAAATTCTTTTTGTCATCAGTATTGGCCGTTTCGTGATTGGCAGACGCGGTGTTGAAGCGTGCCAGACGTAGCGCACCGCAGGTCAGATAAATAAATGCAATAATCCAGCAGGCGCGCGGGAACTCCTGCAACACGACGCGGTAAACCATCAACGCGGGCGCAAGACCGAACGAGACAATATCTGCGAGCGAATCGAATTCGCGGCCGAACGGACTCTCGTGTCCGCCCAACCGTGCTAGACGTCCGTCCAAAAAATCAAAAACGAACGCGCCGAGAACAAACCAGATTGCGGCGTGAAAAAGAT
>QHOQ01000124.1:0-5649 GCA_003219355.1 Verrucomicrobiota bacterium | reverse complement strand
CGGTGAACCCACAAAACAAATTCCCTGCCGTCATTAGATTCGGCAGCAGATAAATCTTGGGATGATTCTGGTCGCTCATTGATCGGACAGTTGGGCAATGATTGTCGATCCGCCGAGCACGTGATCCCCCACCCTCACCACCACAGTGGCGGCAAGCGGCAAATATACTTCCGTTCGCGAGCCGAAGCGAATCATTCCGAAGCGCTCGCCTTTTTTTAATTCGTCGCCGATTTTCGCCCAGGCTACGATGCGTCTCGCAATCGCGCCGGTGAGTTGGCGGACGACAATTGTGACGCGCGGGTTTTGAAAAGCCCAAGTCATTGATTCGTTCTTTTCGGAGCAGTCAGTGCGGCGCGCATCGACACACAACCCTTCTCGATGTTGCTGGTAAGTGATGCGGCCATCGATCGGCGCGCGATTGGTGTGGACGTCAAAGATCGATAAGAAGATCCCGACACGACGCGTCTTTGCATTCAGAATTTCATTTTCATCCAGCTCAACGATATCCGTGATCCTTCCATCAGCCGCAGCCACGATGAGATTCGAGTCTAACGGTACGGTGCGGTTCGGGTCGCGAAAAAATGCGAACGCGCAAAAAAGCAGCAGCAGAAAAAACTGCAATAACCAAACCGTAAGGAGCGAACCAACGATTGCGAAAACCGTGAGAATCGCAAAGATCCAGCGTGCTTCCAGGAGGGTTTGAAGGCGCATTGGCTAGCTATTTTCCGATTCCAAAACGAGCTGGTCAAGACAACGAAAATCGACGGCTTCGGGTGGTCGAAAAGAACCACTATATCATGGGTATCGGCATTGGTCCATCTCCAACCGGTAGGGGAAAATTAGTCGCTTGAACCACGAGATTATTAGTTGTTTCTGAGGCATTATTAGGTATTCTCTTTTTTGGGCCGTTCGGGGCCTGCATATGCCGCAAGCTCAAGACGAAATTCCGGTCGACAAATTGCCGCCAAATCGCGCGACCGGAATCGGGGCAGCACAAAAATACGACGCCGCGCAGATCGACAAATTGGAGGGCCTCGAGGCGGTTCGCAAACGGCCCGGCATGTTTATCGGGGACCCTGATGAGCGTGGCCTGCACCATTTGGTTTTTGAAGTACTCGATAACTCAATCGACGAGCATCTCGCCGGATTCTGCACCAAAATTGAAGTCGTCGTTCATGTCGATGGGTCTGTATCGGTGCGGGACAATGGCCGGGGTATTCCAGTAGATATTCATCCAAAATGGAAGATGCCGGCGGTTGAATTGGTTCTGACAAATTTGCACGCAGGCGGAAAATTCGGACAAGGCGCTTACAAATATTCCGGCGGCTTACACGGCGTAGGTGCGAAATGCACGAACGCGCTTTCCGAATGGTTCAAAGTGGAGGTTTCCCGAGATGGCAGTGTTTATCACATGGCCTTTGCCAAGGGCAAAACAACCGACAAACTCACTGTCATTGGTGAAGTCAAAAATAAAAAGACGACCGGAACACTCATCACGTTTTTGCCCGATCCGACGATCTTCACGATCACGACCGAATTTAAATTTGAGCGGCTCGCGACACGGTTGCGCGAGTTGGCGTTTCTTAATCCCGGTCTCGAGATCACGCTGACGGACGAACGCAGCGATGCGACGAAAAAGGAAACATTTCTCTATAAGCATGGGATTGAAGAGTTCGTAAAGCAGCTCGGCGAGAACAAACAGGTGCTGCATCCCAAGCCAATCGTGATCTCGCGACAGCGCGATGAAGTTTTTGTCGATGTTGTACTGCAATATAATGATAGCTATAACGACCAGATTTTGCCGTTTGCGAACTCAATCCCTAATCCAGATGGCGGCACGCATCTGACCGGCTTCCGCACGGCGCTTACCAAAGCGGTCAATCAGTACGCGAAATCGAGTAATCTTCTCAAAGAGAAGGATCCATCGATTTCCGGCGACGATGTGCGCGAAGGTTTGATTTGCGTGCTTAGCATCAAGCTGCCAAACCCGCGCTTCGAATCGCAGACCAAGGTGAAGCTGGTCAATACGGAGATCGACGGGATCGTAAACTCGGTTGTTTACGAAGGCTTAATGACCTATTTCGACAAAAATCCGCCGATCGCGCGGCGCGTCTTCGACAAAGTGCTAACCGCGGCACGCGCACGTGAAGCGGCTCGAAAAGCGCGGGAAACGATTCGCAAAGGTGCTCTCACGGGTGGCGGGTTGCCGGGGAAGTTGGCAGATTGTTCCGAACGCGATCCGGAATTAACGGAACTTTATATTGTCGAAGGTGATTCGGCTGGCGGCTCCGCTAAACAGGGGCGCGATCGGCGTTATCAGGCTATTCTGCCGATCCGCGGCAAGCTCATCAATGTCGAGAAAGCGCGCGAGGACCAGTTCCTCAAAAACAATGAGATCCAGTCGATGATCACCGCCATCGGAGCGGGCATCGGCAAACCGAAAGAGGACGGGAATGGTAAGGACGAAGGACGCTTTGATATCGCCAAACTGCGTTACGGCCGGATTATCATCATGACAGATGCAGATGTGGATGGCTCCCATATTCGCACCTTGTTGCTCACTTTCTTCTTTCGACAGATGACTGAACTGGTGCGCGCCGGCAAGATCTACATCGCGCAGCCGCCGCTCTATCAAATTAAACGCAAAAAACGTGAGGAATACGTCGATGATGACGTCCAGTTAAACAAAATCCTGATTTCACTCGGCGCGGAGGATGTGCGATTAAAAAATCTGGCGGATGACAAAGAGGTCACAGCCGCTCAGTTGAAGGACATTCTCGAATCGCTCGAGAGACTTGCCAAGCTAAGCGAAGCAGTCCGTCGTCACGGCGGCGATTTCGAAACTTACCTCGCGGAACGGAATTCAAAATCGGGCAAGCTCCCAACCTACCTCGTCAAAGTCCGAGACGGAAACGAGGAGGCCGTCCATTATTTTCACGACGAGAAGGAGGTCCGCCAATTTCATCAGGATAATCTCGATCTAAATTTGTTCGATGCGGAGCTTGGCCAGGAACTCCTGCCGCTTGGGGAAGCGCCGGCTCGCGTGAACGGTAGCCGCAGACGCGGAAAGCTCATCGAGTTGCACGAGTCCGCTGCGATCCAGAAGCTCATTGTGGAGTTGGCGCGCAAAGGTTTGAAAGTAGACCATTATGCGGCCAGCGACCGGCCAATATTCGAGTTGCTCGAGGGCGAGGGCGAGAAGGCGGTTTCTCATCCTCTGTTTTCGATTCCCGAGATTCTTCAGAAGATTTTAGAGATCGGCCGCCGAGGAGTTCAAATTAAGCGCTTCAAAGGCCTTGGCGAAATGAACGCTAAGGAGTTGTTCGAGACCACGATGAACCCGGAGAAACGCAAGCTCCTGAAGGTGGATTTGAACGATGACAACGCCGTCGACGCCGACAAAATGTTCACGATTCTGATGGGAGACGTCGTCGAACCGCGCCGGCAATTTATCGAGGATAACGCACTGAACGTGCGCAACCTCGATGTCTAAAATCCACGATGGGAGGTCTGTTTCACAAACTGCGCCATCCGCGTCGTTGTTACGTGGTCTGCGCAATTCCGCGTTCAGGCAGCAATTTGTTGACCGATGGTTTGCACGCCACGCGCCGGGCGGGCCGGCCGAAGCAGTTTTTCCTGCGCAAATATGAATTGGATTTTGCGGCCGCCCACAACCTGGACTTGAGCGCGGGTTTTGCAGCTTACGTTCGGGACATCATCACAGCCACAGCAACCTCAAACGAAGTCTTCGGCTTTAAATTAATGAGCTGGTATTTGGATGATTTTCTCGGACGGTTACGTGGAACTGGCGCGTTCGGTGATGCAGGAACAACTGATCTCGATCTTTTACGCAGTGCTTTTCCGCGCCTCAAGTTTGTACACGTCCTCCGGCGTCACAAACTCCGGCAGGCGCTCTCGAAAGCGCGGGCGCATCAGACTGGTCTTTGGAAAGTGCAGGAAGGAAAAACGGTCCAACGAGAACCGCAGTTCGACGCTGAATTGATTGAACAGTGTCTCAAAGAGAGCGAGGAGCAAGAAAAGTTCTGGGGACGGTTTTTCCAACGTATCGGGATCGATCCCCTTCGTGTCGAATACGAAAATCTTTGTGAAGATTACGAGGCAAATATCCGGCGCGTTTTGAATTTTTTGCAAATTTCGCTACCACGCCGCACTTTCATTGGTCCCCCTGTGACGGTCAGGCAAGCCGACGAGATTTCCCGCACTTGGGAAGAACGCTTCCTGACTGAGCGTTCAGCGTCCCAATCATTAGTTCGAACATAGCTCATGTATAATCAAAACGAAACGGTAGAGCCGATTAACGTGGCCGACGAAGTATCGAGGTCGTTCCTCGATTACTCGATGTCGGTCATTATTTCGCGCGCATTACCGGATGCGCGGGACGGGCTGAAGCCATCACAGAGAAGAATTCTCTATGCGATGCACGACTTATCGTTGTTTCCAAATAGGCAGCATCGTAAATGCGCGAAGATCTGCGGCGACACGAGCGGTAATTATCATCCGCACGGCGAAGCGGTGATCTACCCCACCCTCGTCCACATGGCGCAACCGTGGGCGATGCGGGAAATGCTGGTCAATGGGCAGGGAAATTTTGGATCGGTCGAGGGCGATCCGCCGGCGGCCATGCGATACACCGAGGCGCGCATGACGCACCTCGGCGCCGCGCTCATGACCGAGATGGAAAAAGACACGGTCGACTTCGTCCCAAATTACGACGAGACGCGCACCGAGCCGACAGTTTTTCCATCAGCATTTCCAAATCTTCTCGTTAACGGCGGGACCGGCATCGCGGTCGGCATGGCGACGAACATTCCGCCGCACAACCTCATTGAAGTGATTGACGGCATTTGTGCGCAGATCGATGACCCCGACATCACGCTCGAGGGTTTGACGAAACACGTAAAAGGGCCGGATTTCCCAACCGGCTGCGTCATTCTCGGCCTCGCCGGAGTCAATCAATATCTCGAAACGGGTCGTGGCAGCATGAAAGTGCGCGGCAAAGCCGGTGTAGAGGAACTCAAGGGCGGCCGGGAACAAATCGTTATTACCGAAATTCCGTACAACGTTAATCGCGCAACGCTGGTAGGACGCATTGCGGAGCTGGTAAATGGAAAAGTGCTCACCGACATCAGCGCTGTTCGCGACGAATCCGATGAAAATACACGTGTGGTTGTCGAGCTAAAGCGCGACGCGAATCCGAAGATCGTCATCAACAATCTTTACAAACACACGGCGATGGAAAGCTCCTTCGCAGTAATCATGCTCGCGATCGATCACGGACGGCCCAAACTACTTTCGCTCAAGGAAGCAAACGCCTGCTACATCGAACACCGCCGCGAAGTCGTGCTGCGCCGGACCCGTTTTGAATTGCGCAAAGCGGAAGAGCGCGCTGAAACCCTGGAAGGTTACCTGATCGCGCTGGCTAATCTCGATGAATTCATTCGAATCATTCGCGGATCGGCCAATCGAGACGAAGCGCGAGTAAAATTACTCGCTTTCGAATTTACGAGAAGGCAAATCGAGCAAATCGGCGTCCTGATTCGCAACGAAGCACGGCTAGTCGAAGGCCGTTACGCCTTCAGCGAGCACCAGGCGAATCAAATTCTCGATCTTCGCCTATATCAGTTGACC
>QHOQ01000123.1 GCA_003219355.1 Verrucomicrobiota bacterium | reverse complement strand
TTCAACAATCTGTTTTCTCGCGGCGGTTGTGCGGACGATTGTTGCCTTGCGCGCGGGCATCTTCCGGCCGGGACAATTTAATTTTCTGGCGATTGGGCTCGGATTCATTTTTCAGACGGCGTTCTTGTCGATCCGCGGTCACGCCCTCGGTCGCTGCCCGCTGACGAATTTGTTTGAAGTTTTCATCTTCGTTGCCTGGTCGGTGGCGTTGATCTACATGCTGGTCGGCCCCGCATATCGGTTATCGCTGATGGGCGCATTCACCGCGCCCCTCGTCGTTTTGCTCCAGGGCCTTGCGTTGATTGCGCCGATCGACGTCAGGCATCCGGTGAAGTTACCGGCAAATCCCTGGCTGGAGTTTCATGCGTCGATTTCATTGGTAGCTTACGGAGCATTCGCCCTCGCCTGCATTGCCGGCGTCATGTATCTCGTCCAGGAGCGCCAACTCAAGACGCATCAACTGCATTCGGTTTTTTATCATCTCCCACCGCTCACTGATCTCTTTGCCGCAATCACCCGACTGCTTTGGTGGGGCTTTGCGCTTTACACACTCGGGCTGGTCAGCGGTTTCTTCGTAGGGCAACCGCTGCCGTATGTGCAGGTGGTTTGCGCTTTTGCCGTCTGGTTGCTCTACGCGGCAATTTTGCAAGGCCGGCATCTTCGCCGGCTCGCGCCAAAGCACGTGGCTGCGTTATGCATCATCGGATTCACTGCTGCGCTGACGCTTCTCTGGGGCATTACGTTCACCGCGCAAATGCCTTCGCCGCCATGAATCTTTTTTGTGTCGGCTTGAGTCATCACACCGCGAACGTAGAAACGCGCGAACGCTTTGCCGGCCACGCTGAGACGGATTGCATTCTGCGGGCAGCAGGTTGTGCGGAAGCGCTGCTACTTACCACCTGTAATCGCGTCGAAGTTTACGGCGCGTCAGAAGAACGTGTGTCGACAGATGAGATCGCGCGATGCCTCGTGCGCAAGGTCGACAATACGACTGAAGAATATGCGCTGCCATTTTACCGCTACGAGGACACTCGCTGCGTGCAGCATCTTTTTCGCGTCGCTTCAGGACTTGATTCGATGGTGGTGGGCGAGAGCGAGATTCTCGGCCAAGCGAAAAAGGCGTATGAATCTGCGCGCGCGTCCGGCGCGGCTGGGCCCTGCTTGCATCGATTGTTTCAGCGTGCCTTCCGCGTGGCGAAGCAAGTGCGGACGCACACTGATATCACGCGCGGCTCGGTATCCGTCGGATCGGTCGCGGTCGATCTTGCGCAAAGAATCTTCGGCCAACTTGGCAATTGCAAAGTGCTCGTACTGGGCGCCGGTGAAACGAGCGAGCGGACGGCGCGGGCGCTCGTTTCACGCGGTGTGACCGATCTTCGCGTGAGCAACCGTTCGAGTGATCGCGCCGAGGAACTGGCACGACTTGTCGGCGGCCAGGCTATTCGATTTGATGAATGGCCGGCGCAATGCCGTGAAATCGACATATTGATTACATCGACCTCTTCCGAAACGCCTTTGCTCACGCCCCAAAACCTGTCGGCGATGCTGCGCAATCGTATCGATCGGCCGCTTTTCATTATCGACATCGCGGTGCCGCGTGATGTCGATCCCAGTGTAAACGAAATGGAAGGAGTTTATCTTTACGATATCGATTCCTTGCAATCGGTCGCAGAGCAATCGCTGGCACTCCGCCGTAAGCAAATTGCCGCTGCCGAAGCGATCATTGCCGAACATATCGCGGATTTTTGGGAATCGATTTCTCGTAAATTGAATTGCAAGGCGGGGAGTGCCAAGCAGCCAGTGCTGGGAGAAACGCCGCTGCGCGCCTCGGAATTGTGACGAGGGAAGCCAACGGTTTCCCCTACAGAATACCGACGCTACATTGTCGGGATGGTCGATAAGATCGTAATCGGAACGCGAGGCAGCGAACTCGCGCGTGCTCAGACGCGGATGGTGGAAGAGGCATTGCGGGAAAAATGGCCGGATGTCACAATCGAAACGAAAATCATTCGGACGAGCGGTGATGAATCGCACCCGAGAGCTGGAAATCTGCGGCATGGACGGAAAGGATTGTTCACTGCGGAAATCGAGAAAGCGCTTCTTGCGCGAGATGTCGATCTCGCCGTGCACAGTGCGAAAGATTTGCCGAGCGAAACGAACCCGAGCGCAGAGATCGGAGCGGTGCTTCCGCGTGCGCCAATGGATGACGTGCTAGTTGCGAAACAGCCGGGCGGTTTAACTTCGCTTCGGGAAAGCGCGACGATTGCAACGGGCAGCGTGCGAAGGAAACATCAGCTTGCCTGGAAACACCCCGGCTTGGCCATTATCGAGCTTCGCGGCAATGTGCCGACACGCTTGCGCAAACTCGCGGCGAGCGATTGGGATGCGATTGTGCTCGCGAGCGCCGGCCTTGAGCGGCTTGGCTTCTCGACGACGCGGGCCCAAATCAACTTCGAGGGCCGGCAGTTCTTTATTGAAGTTCTTCCGCGCGAAATTTTTCTTCCCGCAGGCGGGCAGGGGATCATCGCGCTTCAAATTCGTGCTGATAATGAAAGCATAAGAGCGATTGTCGAGCCGGTGAACAATCGCGAGACGCTGCTTTGTCTGCGAGCGGAGCGCGAGTTTCTCCGCTTGCTGCAAGGCGACTGCAATTCGCCTGTCGGCGTTTTGGCGACAACCAAAGACGGGATCATGAAAATGCGCGCGCAGGTTTTCCAGGATGGATCGGGCGCGCCACGCGCAGGCAGAGCCGAAGGTCGGTGTGACGACTGTGAGCATCTGGCTTTAGAATTGCTACGACAAATAAATGGCGAACAAGACTAAGAGTAAGAGCAAGAGTCGAAGCGAAGGCGAGAGCGGGAAAGTTTATCTGGTCGGCGCCGGACCAGGCGATCTTGGCTTGGTGACATTGCGCGCCAAGGAGTGTATCGAGCAGGCAGATGTGATCGTTCACGATCATCTGGCAAATCCGGAGATGCTGGGCTGGGCGCAGGATAGCGCGGAGATCATTTATGTCGGAAAAAGAGCGGGCGCAAACTCGCTAAGTCAGCAGGAAATCAATGCGCTCCTGATCGAAAAAGCGGGTGCTAGAAAACAAGTTGTCCGATTGAAGGGTGGCGATCCGTTTGTTTTTGGACGGGGCGCGGAAGAGGCAAAGGCAATTGTCGATGCGGGAATTGGATTTGAAATTGTGCCGGGAATCACGTCAGCCATCGCCGGACCGGCCTACGCTGGAATTCCAGTGACACATCGCGCGGAGAATTCGCACGTCACGTTTTTTACCGGCCACGAAGATCCCGCGAAGACCGAAAGCGCGATTGACTACGCCGCGCTGGCCAAACTTGGTGGCACGCAAGTGATGCTGATGGGCGTGGAACGGCTTGAACCGATTACACGAGAGATGCTTAAGCAAGGCGTACGGGAGGATTTGCCAGTGGCGCTCGTTCGTTGGGCCACGACGGGGCGGCAGGAAACGTTGACGGGAACACTTCAAGACATTGCCCAGCGCGCCGTCGATCATGGTTTCGAAGCACCGGCGGTCGCTGTCTTTGGCGAGGTTGTTGCCTTACGGGAAAGTCTCAATTGGTACGAGAAGCGGCCGCTCTCAGGGAAACGGATCGTAGTTACGCGAAGCCGGAAACAGGCGGGCGCGCTGAGCGGCAAGTTGCGCGCCCTCGGCGCGCATGTGTTTGAATTGCCAACGATTCGAATCGAGCCGCCGACGGATTTGCGGGAGTTCGCGGAATTGGTCCAGGACGCACACGCTTACGACTGGATCGTCTTCACGAGTGCGAACGGCGTCGAAGCGTTTTTCGAGATTTTCTTTAAGCTCTTTGACGATGCCCGCGAGATTGGCGGCACGCGGATCGCCGCGATCGGTCCGGTCACAGCACAGCAGGTGAAAGATTTTCATTTACATGTCGATCTTCAGCCGGATGAATTCGTCGCGGAAGCGGTGGTGGGTGAATTTCGGAAGCAGGGCGTGGAGAATTTGCGCATTCTCCTGGTGCGCGCGGAAAAGGGGCGCGATGTGCTTCCAAAACAACTCTCGGCTTTGGGAGCAATTGTGGATGAAGGGTTCGCTTATCGGACGGTGCCGGAGACGCGCGACACGACCGGTGCACGCGGGCAGCTATTGGAAGAAGGGGCTGATCTCATCACGTTTACCAGCTCCTCCACTGTGGAACATTTTCTTGCGCTTGACCTTCCTTGGCCGAAGGAAATGCGAGTTGCGAGCATCGGCCCGATCACATCCAAAACTGCCCGCGATCGCGGTCTGAAGATCGACGTCGAAGCGTCCTGCCACGATATCGACGGCTTGGTGCAAGCAATCCGAGATTTTTTTGAAAGGTAGCGACAGTTCTTTCCACCACTCGGGCGATTGAGTCAATCGTCTCTATCTACGGCAAAGAGCGAGATTCACCGTCTTCGAATCCTGAACCTGCTACCCGCAAATCCGAAATCGTTAGGACGGATTAAATCGGAACCTCGTTCGACCACGCTTGGCGTTGGCTTTGGCTTTGCGGCGGCTCTTTTGATTCGGCGTTTCGAACGCGCGCAAACGCCGCACTTCCTCGAGAATGCCCTCCGCATCCAGCTTACTTTTGAGCCGCTTCAACGCACGATCGACGGGTTCACCCTTACGAACGATCACTTCTGGCATCAATAATCACTCCTGTCCTCAGTAAAATGGCTTCCTTGACCGGGCCGAGCCTACTCGGGCGAAGCAATCTCGTCAACTTTTGTGAATCACTCCGCTATTTGACCTCCCACCTAGTGGGCAAGCGGGTTGGCCGTGGTCGCTTTTTGAGTGACTTCTCGCCGCAGGGCAGTGGCGCTGCCGCCGCGGGCGCGAGTCCACCAGAGGACAATGGGCGAAGCAATGAAGATCGAGGAGTAAGTTCCGACTACCACGCCAATAATAATGGCAAGGGAAAAGTCGCGCAGCACCTCGCCGCCGAAGAAAAACAGACAAAGAATCGGGATGATGGTCACCGTGCTTGTAAGAATCGTGCGGCTAAGCGTCTGGTTGATACTTTCGTTCATGATCTGCTCGATTGTACCGCGACGACCGCTGGCGAGACCTTCTCGGATCCGGTCGTAGACGACAATGGTGTCGTTGATGGAGTAGCCGGCGATCGTGAGGACAGCGCCGACCATGGTGAGCGTCAATTCGCGTCCAAGGAGAGAGAACATGCCAACCGTGATGAGGACATCGTGTAAGAGTGCAACAATTGCCCCCACTGCAAAGGAAAGCTCAAAGCGAAAGGTTACGAAGATTAAAATTCCAAGAATGCCGAGGCCGAGCGCGACCAGCGAATTTCTCGCCAGTTCCCCACCCACGAGCGCGCCCACTCGCTCAGAGCCCTCCACCTTAAAGGACGCGTTCGGCATTGTCTGTATGATCTGTTTTTCCACCTTATCACTGGTATTTAGCGGCGTGCGCACGGTGATATAGCTTTTGCCGCCCTGCGCGGACTCCTGAATCGATGCGTCAGCGAAGCCAATCGGCTTCAGTGCGCCACGAACTTGTCCGACGTCAATCTTGTTCGGCGCACTCAAAGTCACCAAATCGCCACCGCGGAAATCG